>QWQJ01000054.1 GCA_003670865.1 Planctomycetota bacterium
CAGAACTAAAAGCGCCCGACTGCTTGCCGGCATTGGGGTAGCGATCACACCACCGTCCCAAAAGCCCTTGCTTGAGTCGGCCGCAATAGTCTGGCCCGAGCACAACCAGCGACTCGATGATCAGATGGACGGCCTCGTTCCAAGTGTGCTTCTGCTCCAGTTCCGGCACAAGCGGCAGATAGCAATCGTAGTGATGAATTTCGTCGATTCCCATGATCCGCTTGCGCAGATCGTAGTAGCGGTGCACGACGGGCAGATTGGCACGAACAGCTGAGATCAACTGGTCGTAGACGGTGATCGGCACATTGTCATGAAACAGGGCGGCCTCGACAGCGCTTGGGTAATTTCGCACCTTGGCTGAATAAACATCCCGCTCGACCGCCCCGGCAAGGGCCGCGGCCAGCGTGTTGGCATGCGCCTGATACTGGCCGTAAAACTGCTCAAACGCAGTCGCTCGAACGCTCCGCTCGGGGTTGTGCAGGAGCGTCATAAATGTGGCGTTTGAGAGTTCAACCTGTTCACCTGAACCGGTGGTCACGTATCCAAACTTCATGTCGGCGTCAGTCAACTGGCGAAATACCTTGCTAGCCGTACCGGCAAAAGTGCCCTGCATCGCCAGTAGCTTTTCTTCTGACTCTGAGAGCACATGCGGCCTTGTTCGCACCAGTCGCTCAAGGATCAGCCGGTAGGGGCTGAGCGGGGGCAGATCGAGCCACGCAGCCAGCGATTGCGGCGGTATTGCCATGATCTCGGGACGGATAAAGCTGGCTTTCTCACCTGCCAGCGTGGCGACATGCTGAAAGCGGCCCATCATGCGCTGGGCTTGTGGCGCTGCCTGATCTTCGCTGGCCCGCAGGTGGGCGTAGGTGGCTAGTCGGTCTCCCTCGCGTTCGACAGAGAGTTCGTAGGCCAAGCACTCGGCCAGCCGTTGCGGCGAAGTCGCTAGAGTGCCGGCAAATGCGGCAAAGCCAGGGATTGTCTGCTCCCATTCAGCCAACGACTTTTCCCACTCGTCATCGCAAGCGTACAAACTCGAAAGGTTCCATGTATCGCCCTCAGCCAAATCGTATCGTGCCGGAAGAGATTTTGTTTTCAGAGCCACTGTTGCCATTCACAAAACTCCTTTTTTATAGCCGCCAGACGGCGCTGCCCCAAGCCAAGCCGCCTCCAAATCCACACACCACAATGGTGCTGCCCGGACCAATTCGACCCTCCCGCCAGGCCTCATCCATGGCCAGTGGAATCGAGCCGCTCGACGTGTTGCCGTAGCGGTCGAGATTGAGAGCAATTTTATCGGCTGGTATGCCCAGAGCCGCGCGTGCGCCTTCGATGATCCTTGCATTGGCCTGATGGAGCACAAACAGATCAATCGCATCGAGCGTGAGACCCGATCGCTCGACCACCTGACGAATATTTTCTTCCGCCAATCGAATGGCCCATTTGAAAACGGCACGGCCGTCCATCTGCATAAATTGTTGGCGACGGGCCACTCCCTCAACGGTCACTGGCAATCTCGATCCGCTCATGGGACAGGCCAGCAAGCTGGCGCCGCGTCCATCGGAGCCGAGCGAGAACGAGAGCAATCCCCGCTCTTCTGCCGGACGTCGTGAGTCGTCAGAAAGAAGTGGCTGGAGGGGATCGCGAGCGCGGCCTGAGCTAGGCGAGTCAACCGCCTCCAGTACCACAGCACCCGCACCGTCACCAAACAGCGGCCACGTCTTGATATCATCTGGATCAACGAGGCGAGAGTTTGTGTCGGCTCCTATGACAAGCGCCAGTTGGCTTGAACCGTTGGCGACAAACTGCGCCGCCGTGACAAGTGCGTACGCGAATCCAGCGCAAGCAGCCGTAATGTCCATGGCAGGCGCGTCGAGGCCAAGTTTTTCTTGCACGATACAGGCCGTCGAAGGAATCAACATGTCGGGCGTAAACGTCCCGAGCACGAGCAGGTCAACAGATGCTGGACTGACATGAGCGTGGGCAATCGCAGCCTCGCCGGCTGATGCTGCCAAGTCACTCGTGGCCATCTCAGGAGGAGCGTGCCGCCGTTCCCGAATGCCTGATCTGGCTACGATCCACTCCGGATCGCACCCGAGTCGAGCCAGATCGGCATTGGTGACGATGTTTGGCGGCACATAACTACCAATCCCAGCCAACCGAAAACCGATCGCCCGACCAAAGCGGGAGGAGCGTGGTGAAGTGAGTATCTCAGACATCGTGAACCGCACAGATGAATCAAACAAAGCACGAGAATCGCATGAATCTCGCGTCTATCGTACGAAGGCAACGACAGGGTGCAAAGCCAAGGCCTTGCAATCACGGGCGCGACCTGCTGTTCTTGAATGAATAAAGCCAACCACTGAGGTAGGAATCTGCATCCCACCACGCGGCATGACAAACGACAGCCCAGCGCAATCTGCCGAGCCCAGACTACCCGAATCCCTATCCATCACTGCACGGGAGCATCGGCGGGCTTTTCTTCCTTCTTTTGCACCACGCTGGTGCGATCAAGATGAATCTTGGCGTATTCCTTATCGGAAACAACATAATACCAATCGGCAAATCGGTTGTTCAGATCTCGAACCCGCTTTTGAGCCGCCTTCAATTTTTCATCGTACTCATCCTGTTTGCGGTGATTCTCACGCTCCACAAGCCGCCGTTGTTCAAGGGCAGCCTGCGCTTTTGCTTCAGACTCATCTGCCTCTTTGAGAGCTGTTGAAGCCTCTTGAGCAGCTGGCTGATCTCCCTCTTTTTTGACCGCAACCGATTCTTGCTCCTCGGCATCAGCCTCTTTCTTATCCTCGCTGACCCCTCCAACAGCAGCCTTTTGCGATTCGGTTTGCTCTGGCTCTTTTTTCGACTCGGAAGCTTCGGCCGGGGCCTCCGGAAGTGGCTCAAGTGCGGGCTTAGGGAGCAACTCTTCGTTCAACCGAGCCATCACAAGCAAGTAGCGGCCAGCCGTTTCCCCCTCGGTGTCGTCGGCTTTCCCCTTATCCGATTTTGTTTTTGTATCCTCTGATTTTGTTTCGGCCGTCGCCACTGTCGTGCCTGCCCCAAATCGCAGCACATACTCCACACCATCCTTCATGCCCACGATCGACTCGCCGTCTGTCGAGAGAATTTCACCAGATTTCAGCGGCAAAAACCCTCGCTGCTGCAATGATGAAACGGCCTCTAAATCGCTGGAAAACTTCTCGTCAGCCTTAAGATCAGCGCTGAGACCCGAGGGCTTTCGCGTGACATCAATGATTTTGAGATCACCGAGAGCGTTTCGTAAATCGTTGAGCTTGCCTGCAGCAAGTTCCTCATTATCGGCCAACGTGTCTTCTTTTGGCTTGTTGCCCGCCGCAAAGGATTCCAGCTTTGAGAGCGTCCACTTTGCGTCCTTATCGTCATAGACCACGTCGATCAGGCTCTTGCGATTCTGCTCCACCATCATTCGACCGCCCGACTCAACAGCACCCAGAGAATAGTCGTCGATGACCACTTCCCGCACGTCCCAAGGTGAAAGCTTGAGCAGGTCTTTCTCGATCCAATCATCAAAACGCGTTGTAAACTTGGACGTGTCGATTTCGACTCGATAGACCGGATCTTGCCCTGCTTTTCGTACAAATCGCAGGGAACGACCAGCCCCATCGGCACCAGCCGGACGCTTGTCCTCCTTGCCGACAATCAGCCTAGCCAACTTGGTACCGGCCGTATCACGAACTTCAATCAATTGCCCAATGCCTGTCATGCCGGGCTTGATCTTGTCTGAGTCGGGCTCAATGACGCCGTAGGTTTCGTGATCACCGGGCGACACACTCACGATGTCGAGCGACTCCAAATCGATCAGCGATGTCGCGGCAGCAGCCAGTTGATCTTTGGCATCAGCGGGATAATTCTGATGCGAAGGGAGTACCCAGACACCCCCCGTTTGTAACACCTTAAAAGGATGGAGCGTGGCGAGCTGATCGTCATAGGAAATGATCTCCAGACTGGCAGCCTTAGACGCATCGGAGAGTTCTGGAAAAAGCACCTTATCTAGCTTGGCCGCTGGCTTTGTGCTCGTAAAGCGAGGCTGAGCGGCCGCCCCCCATAACAAGAGGCCCACGCCGACGCCAATAAAGATCAAGGTTTTGCCCAGCACAGGTGACATACCGGCTGGCGATTGGTGTTCGTTCATGACCAGACTCCTGACTCGTTTTCAATGACTAAAAATTGCGGCCAACTGCTAGAGCTGCCAACTCCCTACCCACAGATCCACTTCAATTACCTGAGCCTCGACTTTGCCACGCCCTCGCGTTCGGACGCACGGCGACGGAAGTAGACAAAAAATGCGACAACCAGCGGCGGAATCGGCGGCAGCAGCACAGCCAGCCACTTTTGACGATCTTGCTCTTGGCGAACTTTTGTACTGAGTTCTCGCTCAACGGCTTCCACATCCGCATCGCGAGTGCGTTTGAGCTGCTCTATCTTTGTGTCTAACCGCCGCTGGGCAAGCCGTTGACGGCTGGCCAATTGCTGCACCGCTTGCATAGCAGCTTGAGGATTGGCGTCGCCCTGACTCTCCATCTCTTTGATCTTTTTCTCAAACTCGCCAACTTCCTTCTGCATTTCGATATTAGCCCCTTGCTCGGCTTCATCAAACGCCCCTATAAACTTCTGCCGCTTGTCATCCGCTTCCTCTCGGGAAACCGCCACCGTCTCTTCAATCCGTTCCAGCGTGCGGTGCTTTGGCTTTCGCTTACGAATCTTGAGAAAGCGGTCGTCACCCGCTAGCGAATCCAGAACATTGAGGGCAAATGTGACATTATCAAAGTCGAGACCAAAGACCTCGTCGGGACGGTTGCGAAGCCCGAAGATACGACCGTCCAACAGATCAATATCGGCCACAACAACCGCTCGAATGGGCCGAACAACCGTTGCTGTAGCACCTTCGGTAGTCGGATCCGCGGCCGCATCAAGGGCAGCCTTGGGCTGCTTGCGTTCTAGGGAAACAGCCAACACCATCACCTGCTTGCCCGGTTTTTCTAAATTTTGGAGCTGTCGCATGTCGCCCCGATTGCCCACCACCTGCTCGACTTCGATCGTGCCAGATCGCGTGTTTGTTTGCACGAGTGGCGACCACAACACATCGGCGGTATCGTCTTTGACAAGCGCACCAGGAAACGGAAAGAGAACCTCCTGAAGTCCGGATGCAATCGGGTCGCCGGGATTAAAACTCCACGAGCTACTCCCCTGCCCGGCCTTGCCTCCAACAACAGGAGCAATAACTTCGTTACGGCCGAGGTCGGCATCGATAAAGACAAATTCACTGGGCAAATCCAGCTTGGGGTGCGGGTTATAGTCTTGCCAGACGATCAGCGAATCAGAGCCCATCTGGCCCATTGCCGGGCGGCCTTCCCTGGAGAGCGGTCGAATTCCCAATGTCTGCCAGAGTTGGTTGAGATCCCCCTTGGGCTGGCCTCCCTGCGGCTGAAACATGGCCATCGGCCCACCTGGGCTACGCCGGGGTTGGGACGTGCCAGGCACGCCGGTCATCAGCACAGGCAATGGATCCTCAAAAACAGCTACTGGCTGGCCGGCTTTTACAGTGGCCACAAAGTTAGCCATTTGCTCTGGGCCCAATGACGACGGTTGAACTGCAAGCAACACATCGTATTGCTCCGTGATCGGACTGGAGGCATCGACCTGCACCACCTCGTACTGCTTTTCAAGTTCGTTGAGGATGGCCTGACGCGGCCGCTGCTGACCGCTGGTCATGTCAAAGCCGCCAAACAAGTCGGCGTCGGTTGAAAGCACACCCAATCGCTTGCGCTTCTGCTCGGCGGCCGTACAGATTGAGCGGATCAACTCATACTCGACCGGCGTGCCCTTATCGAAAAAAGGCACAACTACTTTCTCAAGGCCGCTGGTAAATGCACATCCGAGGAAGATTTCTTCCTCACGATAGGTGCCCCGCACCCGGGAGAGCACCGTCACCGGTTCGATCCCGAACTGCTGGCTGGCCAGCGCCGCGGCGTCTGTTTTGGGCTCGGTTGGAATGATTTCCACATTCACACGACCGCCACCGAGTTGCTGAAATTGACGGAGCATATTCAGGAGCGTGAGCCGCGTTTGCGTGTAATCCTCTGGCACTGTCGGGCTCACGTAGGCCTTGATGTCGATCGGTCGCGGGGCATCAAGCGTGCGCAAAAGTTTTTGCGTGTCGGGGGAGAGCGAACTGATCCGCTCCTCAGAGAGATCGGCCCTGACGCCAACCGCCCGAAAAAGCAGGACAACACCGACAGCGGCCGCGGCCAGACCCAACGAACGGCCAATAAAGTGCAGCCCCATCCTCGCCCCATCCCGCCGGCCAGTCCAGTGACGACGACCAATCAACACCATGGCAATGTACAGACTGACGGTAACGATCCCGAGAAAGAAGGCGATCGACGCCACACTGACCACTCCCCGACCAAAATCAGAAAACTGTTCGGCCAAGCTCCAAGAACGCAAGCGTGCGGCCGCGCCCGGTCCCATGACAGTGCTGGCCTGATCTGCCACTGCCAGCGGCGCGTTCAAGATCAAGCCCAGAATAAAAGCCACGGTCAGATTACTCGTGAGAAAACTCGCCACCATTCCCACCGCCAGCATCGCCGCACCGACAAACCAGTAGCCCAAGTAGTTGGAAAGAAATAGTCCACCGTCGGGAGTGCCCCAACGCAAAAGAATGACCAGATTGCAGATGCAGGAAAATAGCAACGCAACTGTGAAAATTCCGACTGTTGCCAGATACTTTCCAAACACCACTTCCCAGTCGCTAGCGGGAATCGTCAGCAGTAATTCGTCGGTTCCCTGACGCCGCTCTTCCGCCCACACGCTCATGGTAATAGCGGGCACGAAGACCAGCAGAATGAATGGCAAGTAGCGATTGAGCTGATCCAAATTGGCGAGATTTGAATTGAAGAACTCCGGCGGCCAAAAGGCGGCTAGCGATCCCAGCAAGACAAACACGCAGATAAAAACATAGCCGGTTGGGTTGGAGAAATAAGCGACGAAATTCCGCTTAAAGACCGCATCGAGAACGTGCCACTTCATAATTGTCTGATTCCTAAAACCGATGGAAGCGTGAGAAATCACTAAAAATTCCTATGGGCACCGCAGCATACCACTCGCGGCACTTCAATCGAATGGTGCTGCGTCATGTCGAGCCACTCTTGGTGAGTTCGTGAAACCGCTCGTCGAGTCCTTGGCCATCGCGGCGTAAGTCGGCTGGTGTGCCGTCAAATCTGATCCGGCCTTCCGAAATGAGAATCACTCGGTCGGCAAGGGCTTCTACTTCCTGCAAAATATGAGTGGAGAGCAGGATCGTTTTCTTTTCGCCGAGTCGGCGAATAGTCTCGCGGACTTCACGAATCTGGTTGGGGTCGAGGCCGCTGGTTGGTTCGTCCAGAATCAACACATCAGGTTCGTGGAGTAGCACTTGTGCCATCCCGACCCGCTGCCGATATCCCTTGGAAAGCTTTCCAATCGCCTTACCGATCACGCTGCCGAGTTCGCACTGCTTGACGACCGCGTCAATCCGCTCATCGCGATGGCCACCTTTGAGCCCGCGAGCGTCGGCAAAAAATTCGAGTAGGCTGCGGGGCGTCATGTCGGGGTAGAGGGGTCCATTCTCAGGCAGATAACCCAGACGCGTTGCCCCGGCTAAACGGTCGGTTGACATATCATGGCCCGCGATTTTGGCGGTGCCCTCGGAGGGAGCCAGATAGCCGGTTAGGAGTTTCATCGTCGTGCTCTTGCCCGCCCCGTTGGGGCCGAGAAAAGCCACCACCTCACCTCGCGGTACGCGAAAGGAAACATCTTCGATTGCGATGAAGGAGCCGTAGTACTTTGTCAGGCCCTCAGCCTCGATCATCGCTTCCTTGCTGGTTGTCTGTGTTGTTTTCATACTTGATTTTGACACCTAGATTTTCGTTCCTCA
>QWQJ01000083.1 GCA_003670865.1 Planctomycetota bacterium
ACGATCTTATTTGAGCCCCTTGCCAAGCTCTCGCCCTCTGAGGAGGCCATCTTTCGCGTCCGTGTGCGAGGCCGTCGCGCGGGCGATCAGCGAATGCAGGTGCAACTCACCAGCGACGACCATCCCGCACCGATCACAAAAGAGGAGATCACCCGTGTCTACGACGACCGTTAAGGCACTGGAGTGATCAGCGTCGTCCCCGCGTTAAAGCACATCTGGTCGTGGAGGAGACGGATGGCTGGAGGAGCGTGGCGGTTGACCCGTAAAAACAATCGGGACGGGGACTGGCTTATCAGGCTGAGCGGAGCGTGGCATGAACCTGCCGGCCGCAGGCAACAACGATCGCATCAACCATGCGGTTGGCTTCGTCGCTCGAGAGCGTGCCGACGGTGCTCCGCAGACGCAGTGAGACAACAACGCTTTTTTTGTCTTTTCCCAAACGCTCAGCATCCTGCCAGATTTGCAGCAGACGGCATTCCTCCAGCAGATCACCCGCTCCACTTCGAATCGCTTCAGCAATGTTGCCCCACGGCACTGTGGCATCGACAACTAGGTTGATGTCACGCTGAATCGCCGGAAACTCACTCGGCCTGTGAAGCGACCGCTCCACGCCAACGGCAAACTCTAACCGATCCAGCCTCAATTCCATAGCCCCGACCGCAGAAGCAAGACCGAAGCGACCAGCAATGCCAGATGCGATTATGCCAACCACTCCAATGCGTTCGGGTTCACAGTCCACAGCGTGCAAGACAATTTCAGCAGCCTGGCCGGGGGCAAAAAGATCGAGGAACAGTCGGCGAAATGTGATCCGATTTGCGCCTCGACAACGGTCGGCTTCGGAGGGTAGTCCCAGGCCGGCAAGCACTGCTTCAGCGAGGCCCTTGGCGACCGAAAAATCTCCTTCCGTGACCAACGAAAGGAGCAAGGGCTCTTCGATCGGCGTGTGTGGAGTGGAGCCAGGCAGATAGGCTCGGGCGATTTCAAAGAGATCGCCATGCGGGGCACCCACAGACATGTTCCCTGCACGGGCTTCGAGCAAACTCGGCAGCAGCGTGCGACGCAGCCGATCAGCACCTCGCACAAGGGCCGGCGAGACACTCAGAGGCCCTGTCTCGGCAAAGCTTTTAGTCGCACGCGCCTGGTCAGTTGAGCCGGCATGGTTCCATGGGCTCTGCGTGGTCTCCATGGCTTCGTTGACAACGCTGCGTGTCATCGCCTCACAAAAGCCGGCTGACACAAGCACCTCTGATGCCCTGCGGATAGTTTTCTCGTGACGCGATAACTCGACAGGCCGGGCAGCGATCGGTGTATCTTCGGGCACTTTATCGTAGCCTTCGATGCGGGCGATCTCCTCCACGAGGTCGATCTCCCGCGACACATCCCGGCGCCATGTGGGAGCCTGCCACTGTGAGGCCTCGGGGCTGGACCACTGCTCCACAAATCCAAGCGACAGGAGAATCTCCTGCTGTCGCGGGGCAGCGACATCGATTCCCAAGACCTCTGCCACGCGGCCAAATCGCAGTTCGATCGTGGCCGGATGGGAGGCCAGCGTGCCAGCTGTACAGACACCGCGATCAAGCGTGCCGCCGGCACTGGCCAGCACCATGGCCGCAACACGACGACTGGCCCAGTCGACGGCCGCCGGATCGGGGCCCCGCTCAAAGCGGTAGCTTGAGGCACTGGCCAGTATGAGCCCGCGAGCCGCCGCCCGCACTGCCAGCGGAGCAAATTGCGCCGATTCAATGACGATGTCGACGGTGTTGGCTGTGATCTCGCTGTCGGCGCCCCCCATGACGCCGGCTAGTGCCAAGGGCCTCTGGGCATCGGCGATGACGCATATCTGATCGCTCAGCACATATGTCTTGTGATTGATCGCCGTAAAAGACTCTCCGGCCACGGCTCGACGAACGATGAGCCCGCCCCCGCGAATGGTGCCCAGATCAAAAACATGCAGAGGCTGCCCACATTCGAGCATCACATAATTTGTGATGTCAACGATGTTATTGATGCTGACGATTCCCACGGTTTGAAGTCGCTCGATTAGCCACGCTGGACTCGGCCCGACTCGCACGCCCCGAATCACACGGGCGGAATAAAAAGGACAAAGATCGGCCGCGAGTATTTCAACAGCAACGCTGCTGGCCACATCGCCCCCCTGCTGAAGTGGTTGCGGATCAGGAAAATGGAGCGGGCGTGCAAAAAGAACAGCTGCCTCCCGCGCCACGCCGATGTGGCCCAAACAGTCGGGACGATTGCTGGTAACCTCGATTTCAATGGCCGTGTCGCTGCCAACCAATCGCGTCGATTCGTGATTCAGGCCAGACATCAAAAGCCGCTCGACCAAGAGGTCTGTCGGAGCTTGAAGCTGTACGTAATCGGCCAGCCAGTTGGTGGAGATGATCATCGGAAATGACTGCCGCAGCACCCTCTTGGGATTTACTAGAACTGTTCGAGGAATCGCACATCGTTGCGATAAAAATCGCGGATGTCGGCCACGCCATAACGACGGGCCGCAATCCGCTCCACACCAAGGCCAAAGGCAAACCCAGACACCTCGTGTGGATCGTATCCAACGGCTTTGAGGACGGCGGGGTCAACCATGCCGGCGCCCCCCATTTCGATCCAACGCCCACCCCATTCCATGTCGACTTCAACACTCGGTTCAGTAAATGGAAAAAATGAGGGACGGAATCGGACGCGCACATCCCCGCCTAAAAAGCTGGCTGCGAAAAACCGCAACACACTTTTAAGGTGCGCCATCGTGCTGCCTTTTTCAATCAAAAGGCCTTCGACCTGATGAAACATTGGATAGTGGGTGGCATCCGCTGTATCGGGACGGTAGACGCGGCCGAGCGAAACAATCCGCAGAGGGGCCTCTCGATTTTCCATGACGCGAATCTGCACCGTGCTTGTCTGCGATCGCAATAAGAGTGGCTCCACCCCTTGGGCCACAGTCAGATAAAAATTATCGAGGGGATCGCGGGCAGGATGTTCAGGGCCAATCGCAAGCGCTTCAAAATTATGCCACTGATCTTCTACCTCAGGACCATCTACGCTTTCAAAGCCCAACCGCGACATAATTTCTTGCACGCGGCGGATTGTTTGCGTGATTGGATGCAGATGTCCCAACCTCAACTGTTTTCCTGGGAGCGTGATGTCGATTGCGGCACCGGCAGAACTGCCTCCCTCTTGTGCCGCTGCTACGGCCATACGATCTTTGGCCTCATTAAAAACTGCCGTAATCGTTTCCTTGGCATCGTTGAAGTGCTTGCCGCCAACCGGCCGCTCGCTAGCCGACAAGCCAGAGAGCAACCTAGTGATTCCCTTCAAACGACCACTGCGGGCACCGAGAAATTCGATTCTTGCTTTTTCTAAATCGACTTCATTGCGAGCCGCTGCGATAACAGCTTTGGCATCGGCACAGAGTCTGTCGATTTCAGCCACAAATGCCGGAAGGCCAGCCAAGCATGCCTGAGAATTTCCGTCGGCGTTTGTCTCGTCGCTGCTTGCCACGGCTGAGTTACGCGACCGCAGCCGGCTCCGGCAGCCCCAAAGCCTTCCGTACGCTCTCTACAACCGCATCAAATCCTGTCGGATCGACAACGGCCATTTCTGCCAGAGTGCGTCGGTCGAGTGCGGAACTAATCTTTTCCAGACCCGCAATAAACTGGCTATATCGCATACCCCTTGCGCGGACGGCAGCATTGATTCGTACGATCCAGAGCCGACGAAAATCTCGCTTCTTGCGGCGGCGATCGCGGCGGGCAAAGACGCCGGCGCGAACGAGTGATTCCTTAGCGGTCCGTAGGAGGCGGCGGCGACCACCGACAGAACCCTTCACTCGCTTGAAGAGTCGCTTCTTGGATCGCAGGCGGGGGACGACATTTTTTGTACGCATGACTCTTTGCTTTCAAAAACAATAACTGTAGTACTCTGTCAATTCAACTTCGAGCGCCAGCGACCATAAACCGCCGCCCGCGGAACGAGATCACAATCGTCGCATCGCAGCCATTATTTTCAAGGGGCTACCGCTCGCGAGCGGAAAATAGCGAGTCACTAAACAACCGGTTGTTGAACTCATTAAACCCTAAAATAAAAGACTCGGAGGCAGGCCATCCGCCAACAACAAAACTTTTTTGCTAGTAGCTGTATTTTCCGATGGCCTGCAAAATTTTCGGCGTGTCAACGGAAGCCAGCACTCCTGTGCCTCGAAGATTGCGTTTTCGTTTACTTGACACTCGTACCTGCAAGTGGCTCGTGCCAGCGCGGCGATGCTTGACCTTCCCGCGAGCAGTGATTCGAAAACGCTTTTTGGCACCTTTGTGGGTCTTCTGCTTTGGCACGACAACTCTCCTTTTACAAACGCTCTATTATGAAGTTTGGCAATGAATATGGTTACTATTACTTTGGGGATAGCGTGCAGACTAATCTTCGGCCCATTTGCTGCGGTGGAGCATCCACTTTGCCGACCGGTTCCAAGTGACCGAGAATGTTTTTCATCACTCGCTGGCCTTCGTCGATGTGAGCCAATTCACGCCCCCGAAAAACGACCGACACGATGACTTTGTCTTTATGTTCTAAAAATCCTTTGGCCTGATTCACCTTAAACTCAATGTCATGATCACCCGTCTTGGGACGCAAGCGGATCTCTTTAATTTTTGTCTGGTGAACGTGGGTCTTGTGTTGCTTCTTTTTCTGTTGGTACTTGAACTTACCGAAGTCCATGATTCGGCAGACAGGCGGCTTTTCGTTGGGAGCCACCTCCACTAAATCAAGACCTGACTCTCGCGCTAGGTTAAGCGCTTGTTCAGTCGAGATAATGCCGAGTTGGCCACCGTCTGCTGAAATGACACGGATCGGCGAAATCCGGATCTGCTCGTTTATGCGATGCTGTTTCTCGATGGCTGACAACTCCAGACACAGGCTTGGATTCGCCTGTCTGTCCGGCGCATTTCCAGCGGATCTTGCTTAATACTCTAGCGTCGGGGGGCCTGCGTCAAGCCGTAGTCGTTTTTCGTGGCTAGAACTGCAGGATCGACTGGACGATCCTGCTGGCAGTTGATCTAGGCGACCACCCGCATGGCAGCCCGGCGACCTGAACCCGAGAACGCCCTACTTAGAAATATCAGACCGAAGGTCGTGATCGAGGATCCATAGCCCGAGCCCGCGTCCGAACCGGGCCGCCCAGCCTTATTTCTCGTATTTGTACAATAAATACTAAGTGTCCATCATGTAGATAGCCTTAAAAATACGATTTTTCTTGCGTCTATGCTGTTTCTGTGAGAACTGCACCAAAACTCAGCGGCAAGTCGTAAGCCGATGTTTTATTGGGTTTATGACCAACGGACTGGGTCAAACCCGGAGGCCGCTTAATCCGTCCCCGAGAAAATGATTTAAGAAAGCCAATGTTCAGCGAACTGTTTTGAAACCGGTGCGTATAACTCTGACGTCGGCCAGAGCACGGAACTGGCGACTCAGTGCGAGTTGATTTTGCTGGGTGCTGCTGGGTAATGGAAACCCCACGCAGGGTTTGGACGGGATGGGAATGCAACGTGGTTTTGGAGATTTCTGATGGCGGGGCTTGTCAGGGCTGCCCCACTAAAAGGTCTTCAACTAACAACAACTGACAAGGATTGTCAGTCAAAAGGAGTTCATCATGCGTTCTGTTGCTTCAGGTTCTTTTGTCCGTCTTTTTGAAGACGGTTTGACCGATCAGTCTGGCAGTCTGGCGGGGGCTACTGGGCTCTCGTCACCCATGAATGCCATTACGAGTCCCGCTCCCAGCGCGAGCCGGCTGCACGCTCAGGTGCTCTCGATTGACGAGCTTTCGAAGCGGTTTCATGTTTCGACCAAGACTATTTCTCGCTGGCGAGATCAGGGCCTCGTCGCACAACGCTGCGACATCGGCGGTCGCAATCGGGTGGGCTTCTTGGCCAGCGATGTCGATCAGTTTATTCAATCCAACCCACGCCGTATCGAAAGAGGTAGTCGATTTAGTCAAGTCACAACGGCCGAGCACGAACGGATTATTTCTTGGGGCCGCCGGCTCGCTGCCGCAGGGGCGAGTCCCTCAGATGCCCATCGTCGGATTGCCAATCGCCTGAATCGAAGCATTGAAACCATCCGTTACACAATCAAACGGCACGATCAAGAACATGGCGATTCACCTGTTTTCCTCAACCCTGACGGTGGCCTTCGTCCGGAAACCTGCTCACGTATTTACCGATTCTACCTCCAAGGGGAAGCGGTGGATTCGATTGCAAAGCGATACCATCGCTCAAGAGCTAATATCTACCGAGTGATTCTCTCTCAGCGAGCAGAGCACGTTCTGCAACTGCCGCTCGAATTCATGCCCAATGCGCTCTTTGCACGGGTGGCAGCCGAAAAGATTGTCAACCAGCCCTTTCCGGGCCTTCAAGAGCCGACCAAAAAAGTGCGTCGTCCCGCCGGACTGCCCGCTTACTTGGCGAGCCTCTATGAGGTGCCACTCCTGACCCGCGAGCAAGAGGTCTGGCTATTTCGAAAGTTCAATTATCTGAAGTACAAAGCTACAAAACTGCGTGAACAGATCAACCCTGAAAGACCCAACTCTCGGCTGATGGATCAGATTGAAAAACTCTCCGATGAAGTTGTGGCGATCAAAAATCAAATTGTGAGAGCCAACCTTCGCTTGGTTGTTTCAATCGCCAAGCGACGCGTCTCGGTCAGCGATAGCTTTTTCGATCTGGTCAGCGATGGCAACATGTCGTTAATCCGGGCCGTCGAAAAGTTTGACTATTCGCGAGAAAATAAGTTCAGCACATACGCTTCGTGGGCGATTATGAAAAATTATTCTCGCTCCATCTCGGACGAGCACCGCTACCACGATCGTTTTCGCCCAGCCGATGTGGAGGTTCTGCAAACGACTGCCGATCGTCGCACTGATGAAAATCAGGAGCGACTCGCGGAGAAGGATCGCCTTAAGCAGGTGAGTCAGTTTCTTGATCGTCTCGACGAGCGGGAACAGACGATCATCATTCGGCGCTACGGCCTTGACCACAATCACGAACCGCAGACCTTGATGGAAGTGGGTTCTTCGTTGGCGTTGACTAAGGAACGCGTTCGACAAATTGAAGTAAAAGCGATGGGAAAATTGCGGCAAGCGGCTGCCAGCAATGCTGTGCTTCCAGAGTTAGATTGATCGCCGTTCGGGGCGATCAATCGCCGTTGCGTGGCGACCAACACTGGCAATTGACTCAAGCTAGGAGAACGCCAACGAGAATTTATTGTTGAGCTCAACTGGCCTCTGAATGCCCGTTGGTGGCCGTCTTTAATTCGTCGCCGAGTGCCCGGCCAATTTGTCGCACCGCCTGCCGGAGTCGGTTTTCATTTTCGATCAACGCTAGTCGCACAAAGCCTTCTCCGGCGACTCCGAAGCCGGCTCCAGGGCTGACGGCCACATCGGCCTCTTCCAATAGTTTTGTAGCAAACTCCATGCTCGTCATTCGACTGGCAAAGGGTTCTGGAATTTTTGCCCAGACAAACATACTTGCCTTAGGCACTGCCACCTTCCAGCCAATCCGTGCAAGCCCATCGCAGAGCACGTCGCGTCTGTTTTCATAGACTTTTGCCTGGGCCTCTACATCGGCTTCACCATGCCGAAGTGCCATGATCGCAGCAATCTGGATTGGCCGAAACATACCGTAGTCGTAGTAGGTTTTGATCGTGCCAAGGGCCCTGATAATCTCCCGGTTGCCGGCACAGAATCCCACGCGCCAGCCAGCCATGCTGTAGCCCTTGCTCATGGTCGTAAATTCAACGGCCAGTTGCTTCGAGCCGTCCACAGACAAAATACTCGGGCTGACATAGCCATCGAATGTGACATCGGCGTAAGCCAAATCAGAAACGATGAGAAAGCCGTAGCGTTTGGCCAGTTGTACGACTTCCTCATAGAAGTCCGAACCGACAACGGTAGCAGTGGGATTATGCGGGAAATTCACAATCACCATTTTTGGTCGGATGGCCTCGCATGTTTTTGCAATGTCGGAAAGATATCGCGAGGGATCGGTCGTGTCGATCAAAACAGCATTGCCCGATGCCAGTGCTACCCCGTAGACATGGGCCGGATAAGAAGGAGCTGGAACAATGACACTATCGCCCGGGCCAATCAGGGCCAAGCAGAGATGTCCAAAACCCTCTTTTGAACCGAGGGTAGAAATCACTTCTGTTTCCGGATCGAGTCGCACGCCCCACTTTTTCAAATACTTCGCCGCAACTTCGCGACGCAGGCTCATGATCCCAAGCGCTGGGGCATAGCCATGATTACGCGGGTCGTTTGCCGCTTCGGTGAGTTTGTCGACTACTCGCTGAGCCGGAGGATCGGAGGGATTCCCCATGCTCATGTCGATCACGTCGTTACCGGCACGGCGCTTTTGATACGTGAGCTGATTGATCCTGGCAAATAAATAGGGGGGGAGTTGGGCGATCCGATCAGCCACCCGAACTTCAAAGGGACGCTGCATATCGATTGGCTTTTCGGCTGATTGGCACGTCCCTAGCGACGGTTCGGCAGTTTCAATCGGCTCTGCTACAAGAGGACCAGACTGGCTTCGATCAGACGACTGCGGCATGTGTAGAAATCCGTAAACCGTGACATCGTTTCAAGTGGGGATCAGCACGCTACCCCTATTGTATGTCAGACCAGCGTCTCTCTGCTACCGGCTCCTTGGGGCCGGTAGCAGCGGGGCGTCTAAGGAGGCCGGCAGCACGCCACTTTCACTCGAAGTGGGATTGGGTGATCTCGCCCCTGCCTTGCGACTGCCAGCCCGGACTTGTGACAGTTCTTGGGCATCGGCTTGCGAGATCGCTGACCGTGGGGCTCCTCCAGCCCGTGGGGTGCCAGCCTGCACAGGCGACTGACTTGTGCCAGCCAAAAAGTTATCGATCGCAGCGCCTTCGCGGAGATGTGAAAAATACCGCGACATTTCTATGCGCTGTTTCTTTTCGAAAATATCGGCTGATAGTTCTGCTCGCACCTCTTCCATTTTTACTTTTGCTGGTTCGGTATAGCCCTCGCAGAAGAGCACCATGAAACGGTCGGACACCTGCACCACACCCGATAGCTCTCCGGCCTTTAGTGCAAAGGCTTCTCGCTCAAGGGCGGGCTGGCCGCCGTGACGCTGGATTGGCGGAACCTCGCCACGCAGCGTCTTACTCGTGGGATCAACCGAATATTTTTCCGCCAAGTCGCCCATGCGTTCTACGGTGGGGTTTTCCCGAGCCATTTGCCAGACTTCTTGGGCTCTTCGCTGATTGTCGAGGATCACCACACGGCACTTGGATCGCAGGCCAAAGGTCGCCTCAAAGGCCTTCTCAAGATCTTCTTTCGTGACCGGCACTTTGCCCACTAATTTCTTGAGGGCCACCGTAGGCTGCACAATGTCTTCGATGTAGTGCCGCATCGGCAGTTTCTCTTCACGGGTCACTCTCTCGAGCCAGGCAGACACATCTGGCGATCCGTCTGGTGCATGAAAGCCCATCGCATCAGCAGCCCGAGCAATCTCGGCATCAATGTCGGCCTGGCCAATTTTTTGACGCTCCCGCTTCAGGGCCTGCTCAATGATAACGCGGGTAATCAGGATTTCGAGCGTGTCTTTGCCGTGCCGTTCCAGGCAGACCGCTTGCACCTGTTGAACGGTAATCGGCTCACCATTGACTCGCGCTGCCACGCCGGGAGCTTGGGCAGCCTTGGCTGCGTCGTTGTAAACATTCTCGATAGTCGTTGCGTCTTGGAGTTTGCGGAACAGTACGCTCGATTCAGATCGGCTCTTACGCTCGCGAAGCTCTTCGGCAATCCGCGGCTGGGCGTCCTCAAGTTTCACCTCGGCTGCTGGCAGGTGGCCTTCGCATTGAATGATGATAAATTGGTCGGCTACCTGGACCACTTTGGAAATGTGCCCCGCTGCCAGAGCAAACGCCGTCTTTTCAAAACTTGGTTCACCGGAGTGTTGTCGGATTGGCTGCACCCAACCATTCGCGCTGGCGCTGCCGATGTCGACTGAATGCTGGCGGGCAAGAGCTCCAAAATCATCCGGCGTTGCAACCGCGAGTTGCCGAATCTGTTCGGCCTCTTTTTGTGAACGCATAACGATGATCCTCGCTTTGACGGCCGGACCAAACTGATTTTCAAAAGCCTTAGTGATTTCAGCGGGCGTCGGCTCCAGGCTGGCATGCGCTAGTTTTCGTAGCGCCACCATCGGCCAGACAATCTCTTCGGCATACTGCTTCGCACTGATCCCTCGCTCGCGCTGAATTAACTCAATCCACTTGTCGCGAGGCACATTAAAGCGACGTGACATGGCATCGATATCAGCCTCAACGTCCTGCGGGGTGATCGTCACACCCTGCTGAGCACAGGCATTTTCGATGATCTTGCGATTGACGAGCGTCTCCAGCACAGGCGTGCCGTGGCGACTCAGACACTCATCTGCTAGTTGCGACTCTCCTATCTCAGCACCGTTGACCATCGCCATCATTTTCGGAGGAGCCGTTTTTGGTTCGGGAACCCCTGTCGCGCCCTGCACAGCCGGTAAGGGAAGGGGCTGGGGCGGCTTGGCAACAGCCTCGACTCCGCCGGTTGCATACCGCCAGAACAGACAGGCACCAATAATGATCAGGATCGCCGCAGCCTCACGGAGGTACTGGGCATGCCTAACGCCGGTCGCGATCTGATTCCAAACCCGCCGGCCCCAGCGTCGCTGTTGTAAAAAGCGAGTGCCTGTCCTCAGTTCGTGGAGACGCTTTTCTAAACGAGTCATCGATGGCCCTCCTTGGCAGTACACATCGCAAGCCGAAACTCTCATAAAATTAGGGGATTTCCCTGAAGCGATCAATGGCGAAACGACCGCCATAAAGCCGGCTTCCTAATGAATTTCCGTCCCCCCTTTGCTACCGTAAGCTTTCATTCATTCCTTGTTTCGATCGCATCGGGTAAACTCCGCACATGACCACTTCCTCGCAAACGCTGGACCATCAACACCCAGGCTGCCTGTCGGTGTTGGGCCTTCTCCCACCAGTTACCCTGGAAGATGTCAAGCAGGCTTATCTTTCTAAAGCTATGACGGCGCACCCCGATCGAGGCGGTGGCCGCGAACAGTTCATCCAACTGCAAAAAGCATTTGAAGAGGCAAACGATTTCGTCAAATTCAAGGCCAGTAAACTTGAATGGTTGGCATCCAAGATTGACGCCTACTCCCAGCAACAGGAAGTCGTTACTGAAACGATCGAACGAGGGGGAGATGTTGAGATGGAGGAAACCGATTGGCTGCGAAAGTCGTTCGGCGATGATTTTGGCCACGTGGCCGACAAGCTCGTATCCGTGCGTCTCCACGGCCCCAATGCTAACGACTTGTATGCTATTCTGATCGGCTTCCGCACCGATTCCCTTAAGGATCTTGCCGTGCTCGATCTGACGGGCGGTTCGATCACCGACGAAGGATTGCAGCAACTCAAAGGCCTGAAGAACCTCCGCTCTCTCGACTTGAGAGGCACGGCAGTCGGTAAGCTCTCGGCGGAAATTCCCCAGTGGTTTGAGCAGCTTGAGTTCTTGGGGTTGCCCAAGGGCTCCCTCAGCATGTTTGCCCGCATGGGGATACCGCGACGCGTAAAACTCGCTATTGGGTGAAGCAGCTCTTTCTTACATTCCCTTTTCTCCTCGAAGACTTCTTTGTCTCGCGAAAACAGCATGGCTTTTGCAAGATCGCGAGGGTATTTTTTAGGGGTCGAAAACTCCGCCCAGCCATTCTGGATCGTGCTGTTTCTGGCAAAGTTTTTGTGCGTGGCTCTGACCATCGCTTGCGGCGAGGATGTATCCGTGCAAACAGCTTCTCTCAAAGATCCAACATTCGATATCAAATCGCCCTACAAGGATCGCATGGTACGCGTGCCTGACAACGGCGGTGGCGAACGGGAGTCTCGCTTCCGACTGCTCAAGCCGGCAGTCTGTTTGCCGGGCCAACGCTACCCACTGGTGTTCTTTCTCCACGGTGCTGGCGAACGAGGAACCGACAACGCCAAGCAACTCAAATATCTGCCCACATGGCTTGCCGAACCGGAAATGCAAAGGAAGTATCCCTGCTTCGTGCTCGCCCCACAGTGTCGCATGGATGAACGGTGGGTCGATATTTCATGGGCTGATAAAAAGAGTACTCCGCAGGCCGCGGCGCCGACTCTCGACTTAGCCGCCGCCACCGCCGCGCTCGAAGATGTCTTACAGTCTGAACCGGTTGATCCCGAATGCCTCTACCTCACCGGCCTCTCAATGGGTGGTTATGGCTGCTGGGATCTGGCCGCCCGCAACCCCAAACAGTGGGCTGCCATGCTACCGATCTGCGGTGGCGGCGACGAACGCACGGCGCCGCAGTTGAGCAAACTACCGATCTGGTGCTTTCACGGTGATGCCGACACCACTGTGCCTGTTGAACGTTCGCGAGTCATGATCGAGGCCGTCAAGGCGGCTGGCGGCACTCCACAATACTCAGAACTCCCCGGCGTTGGCCACGATTCGTGGTCGACCGCATACCGCGATCAAGCCGTACTCGATTGGCTGTTTGCTCAACGCCGAATGCTGCCTTGAACTCAGGCCAGTCCTACTCCGGAAAAAGCCTCGTAGAGAGATAGCGTTCACCGAGATCGGGAAGCACCACCACAATCAACTTTCCGGCATTTTCTTTTCGCAGCGCTACTTGAATAGCCCCCCACGCGGCAGCTCCGCAACTGATGCCGCACATCAAGCCCTCGCGTTTCGCCATCTGCCGAGTCGTTTCCATGGCATCTTCGTCATCCACTTTAACGACTTCGTCAATGATATCGAGGTTGAGTATGTCGGGGATAAATCCCGCGCCAATACCTTGAATAGTGTGGCGGCCCGGCTTGATTGGCTGACCAGCCAACTTTTGCGAAATGACGGGACTGTTGAGCGGCTCCACGGCCACCATCTTGATGCCCGGATTTTTATGCTTCAGGCTCTCACCCACTCCGGTGATCGTGCCTCCGGTGCCAACACCACAGACGACAATATCGACTCGACCTTCGCTGTCCTCCCAGATTTCTTCGGCCGTTGTCCGCCGGTGAATCTCGGGGTTCGCTGGATTTTTAAACTGCTGTGGCATGAAAAACTGGCTGCTGGAACAGCTGATCTCCTCGGCGTGCCGCACGGCTCCGGGCATCCCCTCGGCGGCAGGTGTGAGCACCAATTCGGCCCCGAGGGCCTTGAGCATTCGCCGCCGCTCGATGCTCATGCTCTCTGGCATGGTCACGCGAAGTTTGTAACCCCTCGCAGCGCACACATACGCCAGACCAATCCCTGTATTGCCGCTGGTTGGCTCGATGACGATCGTGTCTGGGTTGATCAATCCATCCCGTTCGGCAGCATCAATCATGGCCACCGCGATCCGGTCTTTGACGCTCCAAAGCGGATTCATGTTTTCGATTTTGGCAACGACTGTAGCCACGCATCCTTCGGTCACTCGCCGCAACCGCACCAACGGCGTGCGTCCGATGCACTGCGTGATATCATCGCGAATCCCTGCTGGAAGCTGAGACATAGTCATCACCCACCTGTTTCAAAAGCGACACAATAAGAACCGGTCGACGAGCTGCTTGAAAACCTTGCCACCACGGCGAAAGCCGAGCGGATGGCTCTTGTGGACCATTCGCTCACAAATCCCTCTTGCAGCCTAAATGGATAAAAATCTGCGGTAAAGATCAATTATGCCCAGCACAAAATCCCCTTGGATGGCGATTCTGACGCGTTATGGCAACCGTTTCACTCGTAGATTCTTATAATAGACAACGCTTCCCGGGTCGTGAGCTTGCAATGCAAAAGTGCCGTCAGAAAGCTTGCGGGTGCCTGTTACGCCGTCCGGCTCAACAAATTCAAAGAGCGTTCGGTCGTCTACTTTGACCGTGATCCGCTTGCCTTCCACAATCACTTCTTGTGTAAACCACGCATCGTCCTTGGCTGGTGCCAAAAAGTTTTTTACAACATTGTAGAGGCTCCCTGTCCGCACCGGATCGCTCTGCGAGTTGTTGACCTGCATTTCGTAGCCCTGAGCGGGCCAGCCCTGGGGCTGAAACTTTGTGTGAAAGAAAATTCCGGAATTAGCCCCCGGCTTTGTCATGACTTCGGCTTTAAAATCGAAGTTTTTGAAGAGAGCAGGCTGGGTGGCATCGGAACTAATGAAGAAAAGGTGACTGCGCGGGCCGTGACACACGATTTGGCCGTCGATTACTTTCCAGCTCTCTGGGTTCTCGTTTGCCTTCCAGCCGGCCAAGCTTTTGCCGTCAAAGAGGCTTTCGAATCCCGCTTCCTCGGCCCGGGCGTTTTCCCATCCAAGTGCCGCCAGAATGGCTACCATCCAGACGTGCAGTCCTCTGCTCAATCCGCAGCCAGCAACCAGCGAGAATCGTGCGTATCTCATCGAGAAACTCTCCAGCGTGAAAAAAGAAAAACGTGTGATAGAAGAAGAAAATAAAATGGTGACGCGCACCCTCATTCGCTCCCGCCTGCCAGACAGAACCGTAGCGACACAGCATACGACCGCCACCTCGAGCCTGCCAACAGGAGTGCAGCAGGGCCTGGAGGAAGCCGGCCTCAATCATCGACCGATACTGCTTGGGATCGACACCGACATCTCGCT
The DNA here is from genome assembly GCA_003670865.1 of Planctomycetota bacterium. GTDB lineage: Bacteria > Planctomycetota > Planctomycetia > Pirellulales > UBA1268 > BAIKAL-G1-2R. The sequence continues at coordinate 14,679 of QWQJ01000083.1, forward strand.
CGATGGCAGGCTCGTTCGCGAATGGTTGGTTGTGACGGGTGATCAGCTCACGGTGGTCACTGAATCTGCAGTTGGAGACACAAATGACACCAATCCGATTTTCAAAGGCATCCCAGCCCGAGTGGTGCGCACACTTTCGTGGCGTGAGGTAAAGCAGGTGCGGACCATCGCTGGCATCGGTGGCGGAACGCTCCAACTGTGAGTCGCCAGCGGCTGGATCGACCTCATACGATATTCCAACGCTCTGGCAACTCGCTTTCACAAAGTCTCGCGGGCACTTGAACAGGCACACGATCGCCTTGAAAACGACGCGACTCTCTGGATCGCACCGCTGGCCGAAACGATCGATCCGCCGCGGTGTCGCACCTGCAATTTGCGACTTGCCAATTCCGAAGATGCTTGCCCCCGCTGCATGCAGAAGGGACAAATCGTGCGTCGAGTCAGCCAATTGCTTGCTCCCTACACGCGTGGAGCGATCCTGCTTTGCGGGTTGACACTTTTGGGAGTGATGGCTGAACTGGCACGCTGCGCCAAGAGATGGTGACCAAGTTACAAAATCTTTCTGTCGCCTATTACCACCGCCATCAGGTCGGTTCGATGATCAGCTGCGTCGTCCATGACAGCGAGGTGCTGCATGGTCTCATGCAGCAAATCACGGGGGGCTTTTTACTACAGATTGTGCAGCTCGTCGGCGTCGGCGCGATGCTCGTCTGGATCAATCCTAAACTCGCTCTTTTCACACTCATTCCGGTACCAATGGTCATTTTGGGCTCATAGATTTTCTGGCGACATGTCTATCCCCGCCACTATCGCCTCTGGGATGCTTCCAGCAAGCAAATGGCGGCGCTGAGCGGCATGCTTTCCGGTATCCGCGTCGTGAAAGCTTTTGCGCAGGAGGGGCGCGAAAATGAACGCTTTCACGCTGCTAGTGATCACCTGCGGCAGTGGCGACAATGGGTTGAACACACCAACACAACCTATTCCGCAGCGATGCAAATTGTTTTTGGTCTGGGCGGATTGATCGTCTGGTATGTCGGTGGCCGCGATGTGATCGGTCGCGAGATGACGCTGGGCCAACTCATCGCATTCTTGGCATACCTGGCGATGTTCTACGCGCCGCTGGGCGCTCTTTCCAATTTCACCACGTGGATGACAAGTTTTCTCTCTGGTAGTCAGCGTGTGCTTGAGCTGCTCGACACACCGGTCACCATCACTGAACCGCGTGAGCCGGTGGCATGGCGGAATCCAGTGGGAGCCATCTGTTTTTCGAATGTGACATTTGGCTACGACCGCAATCAGCCTGTGCTGCGGGATGTGTCGTTTGACGTGGCCCCGGGGGAGATGATCAGCATCGTGGGTCGCAGTGGTTCCGGGAAAACAACACTTGTCAATTTATTGGGGCGATTTTATGACATTCAGGAGGGCAGCATTACCGTTGATGGAATTGATATTCGCCACCTTGCCATCGGCAACTTACGGGAAAAATTAGGAATCGTATTTCAGGATTCATTTCTGTTTCGAGGTACGATCTGGAAAAATCTCTCCTATGGACGCCCCGCCACCACGATTGAAGATGGGCTCGCCGCGGCGCTCGCGACTGGTGCCCACGACTTTATCTGCCGCCAGCCTCTGGCCTACGAAACGCTCCTCGGAGAGCAGGGGGCCGGACTCTCTGGCGGCGAAAAACAACGGCTTTCGATTGCCCGTACGCTTCTTTACAATCCGCTGATACTCGTCCTCGATGAGGCCACGAGTAACATCGACGCCGAAGCTGAGAAAAGTATTCAGGAGGCGCTTGCCGTGCTGATACGGGGGCGAACCACAATTGCCATCGCACACCGGCTTTCCACGCTGCGCAATACCGATCGAATTCTGGCCTTTGATCGTGGCCGGTTAGTCGAACAGGGCACGCATGCCCAACTACTGGCCAGTGATGGCATCTACGCCCGCCTGGATCGTATCCAGACGCAAGTTTCAAAGCAGCCCACCGTCGACACGCTGCTGGTGGCGGGTGCCAATCCAGACACATTGCCCGCAGCAACAGCCGCCAGACACTTAGTGGCGGCCGCGTCGACCGATGAGCCGGTACCCGTCACCGCAAAAACAGCAAAAGGAGTTCCCCGCAGTGACACGGCCAGCATCGCATGGCTCGAGCCGAGTCAGCATTCTTTTCGAGTCGGCTTGCACGAACAGATCGAACTCTGGTCGGGCGACGATCGAATTGCTGCTGGCATTTTTATTGTGCCGGCTTTTCCAGCCACGTATCCAGAGGCCTATTTGTCGGTGCGAAGCTGGGGCGATTCGGGCGATGAAATCGAACTAGGAATGATCCGCTCACTTGAAACATGGACTGCCGAAAACAGGCATGTGGTGCGGGGAGCAGTCAATCGCCGTTCTTTGGTGCGATCGATTCAACGCGTTCACAACGTCGCGCTCGCCCACGGGCATCTCGACTTTGACGTTGAAACCGAGAGCGGACGTCAGCGATTTACCACTCGTTGGACACAGAGCCAAGTGCTTGACTTCGGCCATGACGGCAAAATGCTGATCGACATGGAAGACAATCGATATGTGGTCCGCTCGATTGACGGTCTACTCCAAGCTGAACGCGAGCGATTTTTGCACTCTGTGTATTGGTGAAAAAGCCGCGGTCCATGTGCCCTACCATCATGCGTCGACACATGACCGGGGTGAGCGGGCAGAGTCTACAGAAGGGCCAAGGGATTACGGCGTTCCTCTAGCGTGCCACGCGTCACACCCACGCGATTGGCCGCGTTGAGCCGTGTCCAGACATCCTTTCCCTTGACGCGTCCGGCCAGTAGATCGCGGTAGGCTTCAATCACTGCGGCGATTTCGTCCGGAGTCTCGTTCAGTAGTTCGACGCGGAAATGCCGAACCCCCTTGGCCAGCAGCACAGGCACCGCTTCAGCACCGCTTTGTGGCACCGCATTATAGAGCGTGTTTCGACAACCAACATCGGCCGTGAGCGGGTGGGCCGTGCCAATCCGATCGCGGAGTTGGACGCTATGCTCATCGCACGGACGACCACAGTTTGTTTTATTCGTACCCGGAGAGAGTACGGCACAAAACACGCAGTGCTCCATGTGAAACATCGGCATGTGTTGGTGAACCACCACTTCCAACCACTCTGGAGGCGTGGCGGCGACGAGACCCAGCAACTGCTCGCGGTTCAAATCATACGACGGTGTCACCCGCTGGGCACCTGCGGTCATGAAAAACTCTGCCGTCAACTGATTCGTCACATTCAACGAAAAGTCGGCCACAACCGCCATCCCCAAGCCACGAAAAAATTGCAGGCCGGCATAATTGCGAACCACGATCGAGTCGGGGTGCTGCTTCGCCAGAAGTTGAAAGATACCCATTTCTTCTGGCTTTTGGATCCGCGGTGTGGCCAATGCGAGCGTGGCACCTGCCTCATGAGCGAGGGCAATCGCCTCGCGGTACTGACGAATATCTTGAAACTCCGCGTAGAGGTGCCGTTCACCGATGTGTAGAACTGTCTGCAACTGTGCAAGCGTGCGAACGAGCAGGTACAGGGTCGGCGCAATCACCTGACCAGGAGGATCTGCCGCTTGTACCTTGAGAGAGTAGGACTCGCTTAAAACGATGGCCCGCACCGGCATAGCCACGGCCGCTTCTTCCAATTGTCGCACCAGTTGGTGGCGTAGTTTTCCTAGGACGCTCAAAGGCAGCATCGGTGCGCCAGTGATATCAGCGGTAAGCGAGCGAAGTTTAAACGGCGAACCGCCCAGCCGGCCGAACTGAGCGCACAGCGTGGCGGTATCGAGCGGATGACGGGTGGCCAGAGCGGCTAGCTCTTCCGAGACAATCTCACTGGTTATGACTCTCGCCGAAACAGAATCAGGCGCTAGAAAACCGGTGAGCGTGGCCCTGATCCGTAGCGGCTGACCCACGGCTACTGTCACATGCAGATCGACAGGAGTGCGTCGATTTGGATCGGCCGCTGAAAAGGTCTTGCGGAGCCGGGCCGTCAGTTGGGGATCGTCCGTTTTCCAAACTATTTGGCCGGGAGTCATAACGCTAAAGTCGATGGCTCCATACCCAAAGGTGAGCTCCACCTGTCCGCTGGAAATCGATTCGGTGAGTGACTTTCCACGGCTAAAAACCTCATAGACTCGGCCCCCTTCTGGATCGTCGCCAGTGACGCGGCTTGCCACGCTACCGCCCGCAACACTCGCAGGAACCGTGCGACCAAACGCCACGCCGTCACCGCGTTTGATACCCGCTACCAAATCGACCGTCATACGATCCCGTCGCACCGCCACGACGGTTCCTAATTTCACGCCGCGTTTGGCACTGCTCGTCGCTGGCACGAGCATTTTGTGGTCGCTGCCCTGTAGCCAGCCAGGGGAAAATCCCCGCGAAAAAGAGAGCTCCATCTCTTCGACTTCGCGGGGCGTCATTGCCACGGCCCGCTGAGCAATGGCGTTATCAATCGCAGTGCGATAGTGCTTTGTAATGTTGGCCACATACTCTGCTGTCTTCAGCCGGCCTTCAATTTTAAATGACGACACTCCGGCTGCGATTAACTCGGGGGCCAAGGCGTAAGCGGCTAGATCCTGTGGCGAAAGCAGATATGTTTGTGCGCCGAGATCGACATGCTGGCCGTCGCAGATCAGGTCGTAGGGGAGCCTGCAGGCCTGTGCGCATTGGCCGCGATTGGCACTGCGACCCCCTAATGATTCGCTGGTGAGGCACTGCCCCGAGTAAGCCACACAAAGGGCCCCGTGCACAAACACTTCCAACGGCATGGCAGTCTGCTGACGAATCTGCACGATCTCATCGATGGAGAGCTCTCTGGCCACAACCACTCTCGCCATTCCCAACGTCTCTGCCAGCGCGATGCTCTCGGCACTCGTGAGCGTCATCTGTGTCGAGGCGTGGAGGGGTAGTTCGGGGCAGATTCGCTTGATCAAACGGGCCGCTCCGACATCCTGCACAAGCACCGCATCGACGCCCGCTTCGGCGACGGCCACGATCACCTGCTCGAAAGCAGCGAGTTCGGAACTAAAGATGAGTGTGTTGAGTGTGGCGTAGCCCTTCAAGCCCCGGCGATGCAGCGTTTGCATGAGCCGAGGAAGATCCTCAATGGGAAAGTTGGCCGCCCGGGCCCTCGCGTTGAACCCTCTATCGAGGCCGAAATAGACGGCATCAGCGCCGTTCTCGATGGCTGCAGCAACGCAATCCCAATCACCTGCGGGGGATAAAAGTTCGGGAGTACGGGCTGTCATCATTCTGGACGAGTATACACGCCACTCAATCTCAATTTCTGGCTCTGGGCTTTACTCTGTGCTTGACGAGCGATAACCCGTTGGCATTTCGGCATGAACAACGCCAACTGGCTCAAAGAACCCCTATTTCTAGCCGTTGGATCTCCCGCAAACTAGAATGATAGGTCGCACAGGAATTCATTGAATGATTGAATTTGTATCTGGTATCTCAGTCTTCTGCTTCGTTGCAAGCTATTTGGTAGCGCTTGCCTGTGAGGCTTCTCGACTGGTCTTCCGCTCAGGCGTGCGGGGCGCGGCAATGATCGCTTTCGCGGCGGCTGGGCTCTTTGCTCATACCCTTTTTTTGGTGTGGCGGGCTGCCACCGAACAGGCTGTCCCACTCTCAAGCGCCTTCGACTGGTATCTCATCGCGGCGTGGGTCTTGGCCGGAGGCTATCTGTGGCTGGCCATCGCCAATCCTCGCACACCCGTCGGGCTGTTCATGCTGCCAGTCGTGCTGGGCCTGATTGGGGCCGCAGAATTTTCTAGTCGCCAGCCCTTTCCGCAGAGCCCTGCCACGCAGGTCTGGGGGGCGATTCATGGCAGCTTTAATTTGGCAGCCAGTGTGGCTGTGGCGATTGGTGCAATCGCAGGATTGATGTGGCTGATTCAAGCCGGTCGGCTGGCTCGTAAGCAGGCACCCCTACGCGGTTTCCGCATGCCGAGTTTAGAAAAACTAACACAGACCAGTGGCCGTACGCTCTCGGTTGCAGCATGGACGGCTTCCGCTGGCTTTGTCTCGGGGATTGTGCTCAACGCGGTCAACCTCCAGCGAGAACTGCTTGAAACCGTGCCGTGGACTGATCCTGTTGTGTTGCGCATGGGGGCGATGGTGGTCTGGCTAGTCATTGCTGCTGCGGTGTCGCGGGCCGTCTCTCGTCGTCCCGAGGCCTCTCGCATCACCGCGTGGCTCACACTCGTCAGTTTTGCAGTGTTGACGGCTTCGATTCTCTTGGGCATTTTTGGGGCAACACGACACGGTGTGCCCCCCGCCATGCCTGCAGCTGCGGCCATCGACAGTGAGGCTGCCTTATGACGCTCGCTTTTATCGGAGGATCGCACCGCACCGTGCCGCTGGATCTGCGAGAGCGTTTAGTATTTTCAGCCGAACAGGCTGCTGAGGCGCTGAAGCGATTTCGTCTGCGTTTTCCCGGCAGGGAAGGCGTGCTCCTCTCAACCTGTAACCGCGTCGAGTTTTATGCTGCCGGTGAAAACACAGCTGTCCCGCCGCCGAGGGAACAGCTCCTAGCCTTTCTGGCCGAGTGTCGTGGGATTGATGTACGACTTTTAGAACCTGTGCTCTCAGGCGAATGCGACGAGGCCGCTGTCCGACATCTTTTTTGCGTGGCCTCCGGGCTCGACAGCATGGTTCTGGGAGAACCGCAGATCGTGTCGCAGGTCAAGCAAGCGTGGGCAATTGCACAGGAGAGCAAAACCACTGGCCCGCTGACCGGCGAAATGTTTCAGGCAGCGCTGCGGACAGCGAAGCGAGTCACGAGTGAAACCGCGATTGGACGCGAGCGGCTTTCGATCCCTAGCGTGGCGGTTGCCGACTTTGCACGAGGAGTCTTTGAACGCTTTGAGGACAAGCGAGTGCTCGTGATTGGGGCTGGCAAAATGGCGGCCGAAACTCTCCGCTATTTACGTGAGTCTGGCGCGCACGACATCGTTTTAGTCAATCGCACAAGCGTCCGCGCTGAACAACTCGCTTTCCGGCTCGGTGCCAAAATTGGACGGTTTGAAACCCTGCAAGCAGAACTCACCAGTGCTGATCTGATTGTGAGCACGACTGGTGCCACCGAGATTGTCGTCTCGCTGGAACTTTTCCAGCGAGCGGAAGCCCGGCGAGATGGACGGCCTCTGGTTGTTCTCGATCTGGCTGTGCCTCGCGACTTCGATCCGCGGATTGGCAGCCGACCGGGCGTGTGGCTCTATTCCATTGAAGATTTAACTGCAGCCTGTGCCGCTAATCGTAAAAACCGACAGCGAGAATTGCCCGCGGCCATTGCCATCATCGAAGAAGAAAGTCGCCGCTTCATGGGGGATCTGCACCACCGTTCAACAACGCCTGTGATCAAGCAACTGCGGGCTGGCTGGACGGAGACAGGCGATGCAGAACTCGACCGACTGTTTCGACGCCTGCCCACGCTCGATGCCACTGCGCAAATTGAAATTCGCCAAGCGTTTGACCGCTACGCAGCCAAACTGCTTCATTCCCCGCTGGCGACTCTGCGCAGCGAAAGTCACTCTGGTCCACCGCACGGGCTCTTGGACGCACTCAAACGCCTCTTCGATCTCAAAGATTAGCGTGGCGAACAGTAGGTGAGAGCCAAAAGCGCATAGCCGGTGACGAGATTTGGATCGCCTTCCATCCAGCGGGGGTTTGTATTGATCCATGACCCATCAGGTTGCTGCTTGGCAAGAATCGCATCGGCTAATTCGCTGCGCCAGTTGTGGACAATGCCCTCGGCATCGGTAAATGAATCTTCTCCAAGCACGTCGAGCGCTTTGGCCGCTGTGTGAAAATAGTAGAAGAGCCCCGCATCGCCCATGCCGGGATTTTCTTTAAATGTGTAGTGCTTGCCCAACCATGAGATCGCAGCTTTCACGCGGGGATCGTCTGGGGAAAGACCGGCAAAGATCATGCTCTTCAAGCCAGCGTAGGTCATTGAAGCGTAGCTCCGCAGGCCCCCTTCGGGCGTTGTGCCAGCCTGACTTTCGCCACCGGCAGCAGGCGTGTAATAAAAGCCCCCGTCGGGATTTTTCGCGGCAAATGGAAGCGTGTTGTTGGGCCCTTCAAGGTTTTGAGAACGCGACACAAAAATCAAGGCTCTTGCGATTGCCGGGTCATCGGCTCCATTGCCAACACTGCGCAGTGCCTCAATCAAAAAGGATGTATTGGAAAGATCGGGCCTGTTCTTCTTACCGTAGCCAGCGCCACCGTAGGCGGGATCGGACGGCCCCGGCCCCTCGCCCTCATTCCACTGCAAGCCTTTTACAAATGCCTCGGCCCCTTGAATGTCTTTGTCGTAGCGGCCAGCTTTGTTACAGGCCGATAAGGCCAGCATGGCAATCGATGTTTCATAATTTGCAACCGGCGAGTCGGTAGGATGGATGCCCCCATCGGCTTGCTTGAATTTCAGCAAGTAGCCGACTCCCTTCTGGAGAACCGGTGCATCAACCGGAGTGCCACTTTGAGCGAGCGCTGTCACAGCCAATGCTGTCACAGCAGGACCCACCTGCGAAGAAAAACTGCCGTCTGCAGCCTGCCCCTGCTCGGTGAGAAATTGCGAGGCTTTCTTGATTGACGCGCGGATCGCAGGTGCGTCGGCTCCGCGGACTCCAGACGCAAGGGCCATGAGGGAGAGCATGCCTAGCAGAAAAGCGCAAGCGAATTTAACGGGCTGTATCATGACAGGTCACTCCCAAAACAATATGGCGGTATCACTTCAACGCTGAATAACAGCATACGCTCAAACGGATCTGAATTGAAGGCACGCGACCACCTTAGAGAAACGTTGTTTGGGCCCCGACACTTAAGACGCCTGCTGCGGTGGTCAGGTCGATAAGACAAGGGGATCAAATGAGTGTTCCGCCGAACCGGCCTTCTTTGCATAGAGTTTCTTGCCGACGAATGATTTAGGCCTTAAATTCTATGGCGTTTGTATTACTATAAGAGTCCTAAGCCGCCAGCACGACGGTGGGGTTTGTCCTCAAATACTCTCTAACCCCACATACGAACCGTTGAAGTCTGTTGAGTTAGAGTACGGTGCCGAACTGCCGCTCGTGCTTGCGTTGGCGGCCGATGCGATGCTGGCCAACTGCCAAGGGCCGAAGGGCGTACGGGGTGAGGCGGCCAAAAAACTGATAACGAGCGCTGTTGTTGCGCCCTGCGAAGGGCCGGCCATTGGCCAGCATGTTGTCGCCGGTGATCGGGTGACAATTGCAGTGGCTGGAGCGGTTTGGCAGTCGGCCGAAATCGTATCTGCCGTGGTGGAACAACTCATCCTTGCAGGCGTCAACGACGACGACATCATCGTGCTCTCTGCGCCACCTCTGGAAATCTCTACAAGCGACCCCGGCGTGACGCAACGCACAGACACCGCGCACCCTGACGCCACAAAGAAGGTGGCTCGGAAATCACGTGCAAAGAACGCCTCGGTAAAGAGCGTCGTATTCGACGCGACGATTGATGCTGAGACTGCCTGCCTCGCAACAGACGAGGAAGGCCGCCGGCTTTATCTTTCCCGCTCACTTGTTGATGCCGATGTCGTGATCGGGATCGGCGAGTGGAGCTGGAACGCGGCCCTCGGCGGCCGATCACTGGAAGGCGAATTGTGGCCGACATTTTCCCGTCGCTCATCCCAGCGAGAACTCACTCGTACCCTCGCCAAAAGAGGGCGGCACGCCCTTGCTGACTGGCGCTCCAGCATGCAGGCAAGCAGTTGGCAACTCGGGTTAGCCGCAAGCGTGCGGGTTGTTGCCGGCCGTGGCAACTCGCTTGCAGCGGCTGCGTTTGGACTGCCCGATAGCGCTGCCAGACAGGCCCGCGTAAAGGCAGCCGCATGGAGCCCACAAATTGCGGGCGAGGCAGCCCTGACAGTGGCCTCACTGGGATCTTTACAGGATGGATTTGCCGCAGTCACCCGCGCGGTTGCTGCCTCCGCACGGATCACCAGTCCGATTGGCACCATCTGTCTTGTCAGTTGCTGGGCAACACCTCCGGGAGTGATTTTCTTACGTTGGCGACAGGGAGTTCCCCTAGAGGCTCTGGTGCATGAGGCCATTGGCACTGGTGATCCGAACCTCATTTCCGAAGCGTTGCAGACGCGACTATTTGCTCGGGCGCTGGGTGAGCGAAGGCTTGTGTTGCTCTCGCAACTCGATGAGGGACTCGTCGAAGAAATGGAGTTCACCTTTGCGGCAAACGGTGAGGAAGTTCAGCGACTGGCGCACCGCTGCGAAAGCGTTGTCGTTTTGCATGAAGCCGACCGGATGCTCCCACAGACAAGTGATGCGGACGACCGAGTGTAAGAGAATCGTCCCGGGGCTCTGTGCTCACGTCACAGTGGCTATACTACGGACTGACAATCCGGTGGCGTAGATACTGCAGATCAAGCGGTCCCCACGCTCTTGAGTCCCAGCTGGCCGAGGGAAAGTCACCGAGCACAAACACCTCACCAGCGCCCAATTGCCACTGGAGATTGAGTGTTGCTGGAGGCCTGTGCAGAATGTCACGCCAGACAACGAGAGACTCGATCCAGCGATCACACTCCTTGGAATCAATCGCGACGCCTGCACGCGTGATTAAAAGTGCAAGCGGCATGACGCTGGCAATCGCACTTGAGCCATCCCCTGAATCAATAGGCTCGGTTATCGGCCAGGCTGTGACAACACTCCACGCTGGAGGAACGCCGGCTGGCAAGCCAGATCGAAGCAGTGAATCGTTGCCAGTTTTGTATGGCAGCGGCCATGAGGCGCCAACTAAATGGGCGTCGAGTCGACCGGCGATAAAGGCATGTCGGCCGCCTCGATCGAGCGGCCATTTGACGGCCCGTGAACCCACGCGAAGGAACATCTCGATCCGACTGGTCGCCGGAGAGTGGACCGGCAGGCAAATGACTGCTGCCATACCGACATCGTTCACAGGCAGGAGCCGGCGGCTTTCGTGTGTCGCGAACTGAGCATCGTCGAAGATCACAGGGTGTGAAAATAGACGTTGCCAGATGCCGTCTTCGTTTTGAAATACCGCCTCGGGTACCAACGATGCAAG
>QWQJ01000122.1 GCA_003670865.1 Planctomycetota bacterium
TGGAAGGTACGACTCCTTATAAACGTGGCTGCAAAAAAAGGAACTGCTTAAAAAAGGGATTACGCTAGACCTGAAGTCTACGCCTTCGACAAGAGCGAAGGCAACTCATTCGTATACGCCGCTCAATTCATTCTTTATTCAGGGCTTTTATAAGACCTGTACCGGGCGGCCAACGGCCGAAACGGGATCATTTTCGGAGCGAAAATTCTGTGTTGTCTGTGACACCAAAGCAACCACCGCAGGCAGTGAGCGACCTGCGCTGCATGAGGACTTTAGCGATGACAATGATCGGCCAACGTTTTTTGAGAGCGCTTTCATGTCGCTCTGCGAACGCTGCCTGTTTGATTCTTACATGCGCTGTCACTTTGTACTCGCCGTCTGGCGGACTACGGCAGGGCTCTGCGGCCGAACCGAATGACCCAGGCACGCGTGTCTGGTTTGGCACCTACACAGACGGCCACGCCACGTCAGAGGGCATCTACACTTCGCGGTTTGCTGCCGATACTGCCACCCTCGCGCCGCTCGAGTTAGCAGCGGCGGTTGATAATCCTTCATTTCTAGCGGTGCATCCAACGCTGCCTGTGCTGTATTGCGTATCAGAAGTGGCAACCGCCGATGGCCGACCGACGGGCACTCTTCTGGCATTTTCCATCGACCCGGCAACAGGCCGCTTGACCCTCAAAAATCAGCAGCCCTCAGGAGGCAGCGGACCCTGCCATCTTTCTGTTGATCCCAGCGGCCGCACCGTGATGGCGGCCAACTACGGCGGCGGGAGCGTGATCTGCCTGGGGCTGACTGCCGACGGCAGCCTCAAGCCAGTGGCATCTAGTTCACCCGGCGGCTTTGTGCAGCACTCCGGCCGCAGCATCAACAAGAAGCGGCAGCAATCGCCGCACGCCCATGGCGTCTATGCCACGGCGAAAAGTCGGTTTGCCATCGCCTGCGATCTGGGACTCGACAAGGTCTTGGTCTATTCGCTGGATCCGGTCGAGGCAACGCTTGTACCCCACGGCCAGAGCCCGCTCGAACCCGGCGCAGGGCCTCGGCATTTCGCACTGCACCCCAGCGAACGATTTGGCTACTGCGTCAATGAACTCGATCTTACCGTGACGGCTTTTACCTTCGATTCGGTAGCCGGCACGCTTACCCCAACGCAGACGATTTCGACGCTGCCGGGCAATCTTGCCGACGGCAGCCCTGAGGAACGCACGGGGTTTTCCACTTCTGAAATCCTCGTTCATCCAACGGGAAAATTTCTTTATGCCTCAAATCGTGGGCATGATTCGATCGCAATGTTTACGATTCAGGAGGCGACTGGCAGATTGACATTTCTCGGCAGCGAACCAATCCGTGGAAAAACACCCCGCTCATTCGTCCTCGATCCCAGCGGTCGGTTTCTCCTTGCAGGCGGACAAAACTCAAACACTGTTACACTCTTTGCCATCGACCACCAAACCGGTCGCCTCACCTTCACCGGCGGCTCGTTCTTTGTTCCCGTACCAGTCTGCATTTGCTTTGAGCCCTCTCGCTGACACCCGCACCATCGCACGACAATAAAGTCCACCACACTGATACCCGCAATGACTCTTTGCTTGCTCAAATCAAAAATTCATCGTGCCACCGTCACCGGTGCCAGCGTCGACTACGAAGGGAGCTTGACGATTGCCGCCGACTTGGCAGAGCGAGTCAATCTGAAGCCCTATGAAAAAATTCTTGTCGGCAATCTCGCTAATGGCGAGCGGTTTGAAACTTACGTGATCTACGGAAAGAGCGGTTCGGGCGTCATCGAACTCAACGGCGCCACCGCCCACCTCGGCCATCCTGGCGATCGGCTGACGATCATGTCCTTCGGCTGGTTTGATGAAGCAGAATCAGCCCGGCACCATCCCGCCCTGATTCTTCTGGATAGCAACAATCAGATCATTCCTCACCCGCAGAGCACCTGAGGCACTGGCACGAAGTAAGGTTTGGGGTTCCTGGAGCAATCACTCACATGGAGTACTCTTTGGCATGCCGTACGATTTTAATAGGGGCCCTCTTTCTAGCGTTATTCCCCGTTCACGTATCGGCAGTTGAACCCCGTCCGCCCAACGTCATTGTCATTGTGGCCGATCAACTGCGGTACCAGTCGGTGGGTTACGCCGGCGACAAGCGAGCCCACACGCCAAACCTCGACCGCCTCGCTGCGGAGGGGGTCAACTTCCGGCAGTTTGTTGCGAACACACCTGTCTGTTCGGCGTTTCGCGGCTCGTTGCTCACGGGTAAATACGCCAGCACGACCGGTGTTGTTGTCAACGAACTGCGTCTAAACCCCAATCAAGATAGCCTCGCGCACATGCTCGCCCGCAGCGGCTATGCCTGTGATTTTATCGGCAAATGGCACCTATGGGCGGCCGAAGCCGGCGGCCACCACAACATTAAGAACGCCTACACCCCGCCGGGCCCCTACCGGATGGGCTTTGACGACTATTGGGCCGGCTTTAACTTCGGCCACGACAATTACAAAGCCTGGTATTTCCGCGACGCGGCCGAACCTCAGCGGATCGATGGTCTCGGCGACGCGAAGTTTACCGACTTGGCAATTGACCGCGTGCGGGAGCACGCCCAGAATCAGAAGCCGTTTTTTATGCTGCTCGCCCTCAGCATGCCACACGATCCGTGGACCAAAAACAATGTGCCTGCCGGCTGGTACGAGCGGTTCAAGAATGTGGCTTTTCCACTCCCCCCGACCTGGAGCGACACGCCCGATCCCTACATGGACCGCAATGCTGATGCAAAACAATGGGTTGAGTTTTGGAAGCCACACATGGAGGAGTTTCAACGGGTTTACCACGCCATGACCGCGGCTGTAGACGAACAGGTCGGGCGATTGCTAGCGGAGATCGACAACGCTGGCGTGCGAGAGGACACGATCGTCGTCTTCACGGCCGACCATGGCGAAATGTTTGGCGCCCACGGGCGGGTTTACAAAATGATCTTCTATGAAGAATCTGTTCGCACTCCCATGATCATGCGCTGGCCCGGACACATTCCGGCAAGTGTGCAGTCGGATGCATGCATCTCCACCGTCGACATCATGCCTACGCTCCTTGGACTTACCTCCGGGGAAATCCCCGCAGCGGTCGAAGGCATGAATCTCTCACACCTTGCCCTCGGCCAAGACGGCCCAGAACCGGAGGCGGCGTTGCTGCAAGGCATGGGGCACACCTTTCAATGGAAGGACGGGTTTGAGTGGCGGGCTCTGCGTAATAAGCACCACACCTACGCCCGCTACTTGCGTGATGGCCGCGAACTCCTCTTTGACAACGTCGCCGATCCCCTGCAAAAGCACGATCTTTGCGGCGAAATCGGTGAGCTCGATACGCTTACACGCCTCCTGGAGCAGCTCAAGGCAAAGATGCAAGCTCTCGGCGATACCTTTGAGAAGTGCAGCTGGTATCGAGACCAATTCACAGACAATCGCATCATCGTTCGAGGAGCTCGCGGGGAGTTTCATCGCGAGTTCGCTGCCGATATTTTGCTGAAAACAGCGCCTGCCTCCAAAACGCTACTGGATGGCAAAACGACCAGCCCCTAGCGGCTATCTGCATTTTCTTGTCTGTTTGAAAAGCTCGTTCGTGAGTACGGCCCCTATTCGACAACCTCCCTGCACCAACCATCAAATGATACCCGGCAGGTTTTAAAGAAGTCGATAATCCGAGCCTGAGTAACGCCACCGTCTAACTCAAGATCGAGTTCTAGGTGCGGCTCCCCGTCGTCGTCTAGGTACGCACGCGAAAAGCGTTTGGTACGATTCCATTCGTTGACTTTTTTGAGCGTCGCACTGCCATCGCTAAAGGATGAGTGAAACTGAATAGCTTTTTGATCTTTTGCCACAAATATCGAGGACCTGAATCCTTCCAGTTTCCACCGCACGTTGCCTAGAGAAACACTCGGGAACGACCACTGTCTTTGAGGGGGCATTCTACTGCCCCCAGATCTGCCATGGGCAGATAACGCCAGAATGGCTAACAAACCCATAAAAACAGCCCCTAGCGGGGAGCGTTTTCCAGCCGGATAAGCTCCAGATAACTGCGCCGCTCAGGGGCTGTGCAACCAAGTTCTTGGGCCAGTGATTCCAGGCACGCTCTGGCCAGAGGCACTTCTCCCTGCTGCACCCGAATCTCCAGTTCAATAAAATCCCCCAGTCCGACGACTGCGTCGATTGCCACATCGACTTCCGTACCGTGCCACACAACACGCACCGGTCGCCGTCGCTTGGCCACTTCCATCAGGCGACGAAAACCGATCGCTTCTAACATCTCCGTCCAGCGATCGACGGTCGCTACAGCACTGCCCAAGACGCCGGGCGAAGTGGTAAACGGCCCGAGTTCCAGTTCGATCTCCCGTCGCGTTTTTGTTGCCGTATCGATGCGGGGGCCCTTCCATGTCAGTTCCACATGCTCTGCCACCTTCCGCAGGCGGAGCGCTTCGTCGGTGAGGGCGAAATCCCGACAGGGATGCGAAAAGTACCGATCGACTTGATCGATCGACTCATGAAAACGTGCCGCCAAGCGCACCAATCGTTCCTCGAGCGCTGCGCGGTCTGACAGATAATATTTAAGTTCAACTTCGTACATGCTCTCCCTGCGGTTCTGGTTGTTGTTTGCACATCTATCACGCTCCCGCTTGGCACAGTCACGGTTCTATCGCTGGCCTTGTTTTTTCTGCTCAAAGACTCGCTAGACTCATGGATAGCGTCCTCTGCAGAATAACCCCCTGCCAGCCTGCGTGTCGGCCCATGCACTCTTTTTTCTTACACCGTCACCGCCAGACTCCTGCTTGTGTGGATCTTTTTCTGGGCAGCCTGATTATGGCTAGCCTCGTCGCTGGCGGTTGTAACCCCCCAACCTCGTCGCATCCGGCAGTCGGCCGACTCATCGGCAACCTACCGCTCGTTTCACTGGCAGATCCGACAGAGGGAGAAAATCCGTCGGCCACTGCCTCTCCGACATTTTTAAAGAAGGTGACGCTCCTTAATTTTTGGGGTGTGTGGTGCATGCCCTGTCGCCGAGAATTACCCGGGCTGGTGCGGTTGGCCGATCGACTTCAGTCGGAGCCGGCCTTTCAGTTCGTGGCTGTCTCCTGCGGATCGGGGGGCCCTGACGACTTCAACGAGATCGCGGCCACGACGCGTGATTTCCTTGCTGCACAAAAAATCTCACTCGCTGCGTGGGCCGATCCCGCTGGATTTGTGCGAATTCTTTTTAGCGAGTCATTTGGCTTTGAAGCCTATCCAACGACCTATCTCATCGGCCCCGACGCCCGAGTGCGCGCTGTCTGGATCGGCTACCGTTCCCGCGATGAAGCCGAGATGGCACAAGCCATTTTGAAAGCTCTTAAAGAGGTTTCGTCGCCCGAGCAACCAATGACGGCTGAAGCTCCATCAGTCGATCCATGATTGCTATGGCGGCCCGGGCAGGATCGTCTGCCGAAACGACAGCCGAGGCTACAGCCACGCGGCGAATTCCCAATGATGTAATCCTCTCCAGATGCTCAAGGCTAATTCCGCCAATGGCAAACTGAGGCAGACTGACTTCTGCGGCTACTGTGCTAAGAAATTCGGGCGGTGCACACGTGGCAAACGATTTTGTAGTCGACAGAAAGCAGGGGCCCACACCCAGATAGTCGGCGCCTTCGATCACCGCTGCGCGGGCCTCAGCAAGGCTGTGGGCCGTTCGACCCAGCAAGCAGCGGGCACCAATCACACGCCTCGTGAGCACCGTTGAGAGATCACCGGAGCCGGTGTGTGCACCATCAGCGCCACTCGCTACAGCCACGTCGACGCGGTCGTTGACCACCACAATCGCGCTGCCATCAGGACACCGTCGTCGAGCAATCGCGAGAGCCTGCTGCGTCCGCTGCACCAGGGTCGGCACGCCGATCTGTTTATCGCGAATCTGAATCATCCGTACGCCCGCTTCCAACAGCGATTCCAGCATTCGATCAAAGGCCCGCTCGTCGGATCGACCATCGACAAGAACGCAAAGGCTGATGCCTTGCAACCGTTCTTGAGCGCGGGCTGTGCCGCGGGCCGCCCGCTCCAGCGTGTAGAGACGGTAGCGCAGCTTTTCAAACTCTCCTCCTGTGGCCGGAGCGACAATGGCCGCGCACTCTTGCAAGCTCCGCAAGGCCTGCGATCCCCTGGCCGCGTTGGCCGCTAGCACGTCATCGGCTGAGTCGCGAGGCAGCGCCGCTACCGCCACTGCGTCGACGCCGACGTCTCCCGGCAAATCACGGACAAACAGCCTTGGTTGCAACGAT
Organism: Planctomycetota bacterium; assembly: GCA_003670865.1. Lineage (GTDB taxonomy): Bacteria > Planctomycetota > Planctomycetia > Pirellulales > UBA1268 > BAIKAL-G1-2R. Next base: position 6,304 of record QWQJ01000122.1, read on the forward strand.
TCTCGCGCTAGCACTGCCGTCAAATCGTGCCGTAAATCCTTGGCCAGCTGTGTCAGGTGCAAATCGGAAAAGACAAATCGCACGACGTCCTCAATCACCCGCAACGCCTCGCCGGCCCGGTTGGCGGAAGCATCCAGAGCCCGCCAGACTCCCGCCATCGGCCCAGGCTGCGTGAAGTCGCTGTTTTCCAAGTTGATGTCCATCCTTCACTCCTCGAGCTTTTGATATGCCTTGGAAAAATGTGGTGCCCCCCCTACACTCCGCCACAGGCATGGTGAGTGCTGGATCGACGACCATCTGCCACCCATTTTGTATCCGTGAGATCGTAACGCCGTGGTCACAGCACGCTATCTGACACTCCTCTGGCCCGGACTACCGTGGCTTTGGCTGCGTGGCAGTTTGGCCGGTCTTACTTTAGCACTCGCTTTTGCTCTCGTCCTCGATGTTGCGGTAATTTCGACTTGGATTTGGTCGGATCTGGTTGATCTGGAAATCTCGCTCGGGATCTGGACGGCCACGGCCGCCGTCTGGCTCGTGGCCACTCTGTCGGCTCTCTCGGCATTTCCGCCCCCCATCCCGGTCGCCCGCGATCAAGCCACGGATACTCTTTTTTTAAAGGCCCGCGATGCCTACCTGGCGCGTGACTGGCTGACTGCTGAGATGAATCTACGCGCTTTGTTACAACTCTCTGCCATGGATGGAGAGGCCCAACTGCTGCTGGGCACTCTGCTCCGCCGCTTGGGCCGCTGGCAGGAATCCCGACAGGCTCTAGAAAAACTCTCCCGCAGCGACTCTGGTGGGCATTGGAGATCGGCAATTGATCGGGAGTTGGCCTACCTCACTGTTCCGCGGCCGGCCGAGTCTGCCGTCGCTCCAGCGGCCGCAGCCGATCCCGTGACTGCCTCAGTGTCTTTAAACACCGCTCTTACAGCGCCTGTCGAGGATGGCTTGGCTGCGTAAAGGGTTGAGTTCAAGCGGATTTCGCTCCTCCAACAGACAATTTTGAAAAACGCTTCTACAATAAACGTACCGGAGAGAACACTAAGGAAAACCCTGCCCGTTGGCCGGAAAAATTTCAGGGTGCCTAAAAGTTTGGCTGTTTGGCGTAAGTTTTGCACTATGAGTCCGTTCGCTGAAGGGTGACTGCCGAAATGGCAATGCTCACTTCAGTCCAATCACTAAGGAACCCTTTTCATGTACGAGCGTTTTACAGACCGTGCTCGCAAAGTGATGCAGCTGGCCAACCAAGAGGCCCAGCGTTTCAACCACGAATACATCGGCACAGAGCATGTCCTTCTGGGTCTCATTAAGGAAGGCAGCGGCGTGGCCGCCAATGTCCTTAAAAATCTCGACATCGATCTGCGGAAAATCCGCATGGAGGTTGAGAAGCTGGTGCAAAGCGGCCCCGACATGGTGACGATGGGAAAACTGCCACAAACCCCACGGGCCAAGAAGGTGATCGAATATTCGATGGAGGAGGCTCGTAATCTCAACCACAACTATGTCGGCACAGAGCACATTCTTTTGGGCTTGCTCCGCGAACAGGAGGGCGTGGCCGCACAAGTGCTCTTGAATCTTGGCCTTAAGCTCGAGGATGTCCGCGAGGAAGTGCTCAACCTGCTGGGGCACGGCATGGAAAATGAGGGCGGCGAACGGGCTGGCATGGGCGGTCGACAAACGGCCGGTGCCGGAACTGGCAGCGGTGGTGAAGCAGCTACCAAAGGGAGCAAGAGCAAGACTCCAGCCCTCGACAGCTTCGGCCGCGATCTGACGGAACTGGCCCGTCAAGGCAAGCTGGATCCCGTCATCGGCCGGGAAAAGGAGATCGAGCGGGCGATTCAAATTCTTTGCCGCCGGACGAAAAACAACCCCGTGCTCCTGGGCGAAGCAGGCGTCGGCAAAACAGCCATCGTTGAAGGCTTTGCGCAGCGCGTTGTCGACGGAAATGTGCCCGAACTTTTGGCCGATCGACGCATCGTTGTGCTCGACTTGGCGATGATGGTCGCTGGCACGAAATACCGCGGCCAATTCGAAGAGCGGATCAAGGCCGTGATGAACGAAGTGCGGCGGGCTAAAAACACGATTTTATTCATCGACGAACTCCACACGCTCGTCGGAGCCGGTGGAGCCGAAGGTGCGATTGATGCTTCCAATGTGCTCAAGCCGGCGCTCGCCCGAGGTGAAATTCAGTGCATTGGTGCGACCACGCTTGATGAATACCGCAAATACATCGAGAAGGATTCGGCCCTCGATCGCCGCTTCCAGATCGTGATGATCGAACCCGCCACCAAGAGCGAGGCCGTGGAAATTCTCAAGGGACTCCGCGATCGCTATGAATCCCACCACCGTGTGCAGATCACAGACGCAGCTCTTGTGTCAGCCGTTGAGCTTTCCAGTCGTTACATCACCGGCCGCTGCCTTCCTGACAAAGCGATCGATGTGATTGATGAGGCCGGCGCCCGCGTGCGACTCAAAGCCATGACCAAGCCGCCAGATCTCAAGGAGATCGACGAAGAGGTTGAGAAGCTCAATAAGGACAAAGAAGAGGCTGTTGCCAATCAAGATTTTGAAAAGGCTGCAGCGCTCCGCGACCAAGCCGACAAACTCAAGAAAAAGAAACAGACCATGACACGCGACTGGCGGGATAAGTCTCGCGAGGCCGACGGCGTGGTGGACGAAGAAGTCGTGGCGGAGGTCGTCTCTAAGATGACAGGCATTCCGCTCACACGCATGAGCACCGAAGACACAAAACGCCTGATGGAAATGGAGAGCGAACTCCACAACCAGGTCATCGGCCAAAACGAAGCTCTGAAAAGTATTTCTAAGGCGGTCCGTCGCAGTCGCTCAGGACTCAAAGACCCCAAGCGTCCCATTGGCTGTTTTGTTTTCGCTGGGCCGACAGGTGTCGGAAAAACGCTGCTTGCCAAGGCTCTGGCGCAGTTCATGTTTGGCGACGCCGATGCGTTGATTCAGATCGACATGAGCGAATACATGGAAAAGCACAACGTCAGTCGTCTGATCGGCGCGCCTCCGGGCTATGTTGGCTTTGAAGAGGGAGGACAGCTCACTGAGAAAATCCGTCGTCGCCCCTACTCGGTCGTGTTACTCGACGAGATCGAGAAAGCGCATCCCGATGTCTTCAACATGCTCTTGCAGGTGATGGAGGAAGGCCGTCTTACTGATAGCTTTGGCCGCAACGTTGACTTCCGCAATGCAATTTTGATCATGACTACCAATGCTGGCGCCGATGCGATCAAAAATGAATCTTCTTTTGGTTTCCAAAAACCAGACGGCGATGCCAGCTATGACAGCATGAAGGCCAGAGTCAACGAACGCATCGAGAAGGTTTTCCGCCCTGAATTTTTAAACCGCATCGATGATGTGATTGTGTTCCATCACCTGACTGTAGAAGACCTCAAGCAGGTCATCGACATCGAGCTTGCAAAGGTGCGCGAACGACTCTTAGAACGCGGCCTCAAGCTCGAACTCACCGAAGAGGCAAAGAAGTTTCTGATTAAAAAGGGCTCCGACACAGACTTCGGTGCCCGTCCGCTGCGTCGAGCACTGGAGAACTACATCGAAGACCCTGTCTCGGAAGAACTCCTCAAAGGTGAGTTTGAGGGGAAGGATACGATCCAAGTCGATTGCGTCGAAGTGGCTGATAAGAAGCAGCTTATCTTCAAGGGACTCATCACTGCCGAACCGGTTGTCGCCGCCGAGCCACCTGCCTCGGTTGCCTAGCATCCCCAGACAGCCTCGATGAGAAACACAGCGCCCTTGTCCGCGGGCATGCTGCCTTTGACTGTTGATACTTTTGCGGATTCTGGGCTTGCCGCACAAGCGGTTCAAGTTGCGCGACCCGTACATCCGATGCCAACGGTAAGGATCATCGTGCGGCCTGTCGCCAGAAGTATCATGGCTCTCACTTCCACACTACTTGAAACGCCTCCAGCCAGCGGCCTCGGCCCTTGGCTGGCAACTCATATTGCAAACCTCGGCGATTTTGCCCTAAGCCGTGTGGCGGGCATCGGTGACATCGCGATCTTCTCGTTCCAGACCATCGGTTGGATCTTTTCACGACGGCAGCGAAGGGATGTTTTATTACCTAGCTTTTATCAAATTGGCGTTCTCTCGCTGCCCGTGGTGGCGATCACGGGCCTCTTTATCGGCATGGTGTTGGCCGTGCAGAGCTTTGCCCAGTTTAAGGCTCTTGGCTTACAGACCCGTCTTGGGGCCGTCATCAATCTCTCTCTGGTGCGGGAACTCGGCCCGGTGTTGGCGGCGACTATGCTGGCTGGCCGCGTCGGTAGTGCGATGGCAGCAGAACTCGGCACCATGCGGGTGACTGAACAAATCGATGCGCTGGAGAGCATGGGGGCTAACCCGATTTATTATTTAGTCGTGCCCCGGTTTCTGGGCTGCCTGATTTTAATCCCAACATTGACCGTAATGGCTGATTTCATGGGCGTGCTCGGTGGCTATCTTTATTCAAACCTGCTGCTTGGAGTTGACTACCACCATTACTGGAATAATTCTCGCGAATACGTCGGTGCTTTTGACTTCCTGATGGGAATTTTTAAGAGCTTCTTCTTCGGGGGTGCGATTGCGATTGTCAGTTGCCACCGAGGATTTCACTGCACTCCTGGAGCCGAGGGAGTGGGGCGAGCAGCCACCAACGCTTTTGTGCACTCGTTTGTTCTGATACTCGTGCTGGATCTATTTCTCGGCATCGGACTGGATAACATTCACGACATTTTCCGCCCTGAGGGTCCTCGCAAACTACTCTGAGGCTCTTCCTCGGGCCATCGCAGACGACTCTTTCACCGCATCAATTCTCACACCCAATGCCAGCCGTCGCATCCGCCACAAGCCACAGCCGCGACACATCACAGCCACTGGTGCTGGAAACTGACGCACTCACCGTACGCTTTGGCGAACAGAATGTGCTGCGAAATATTTCGATCCAAATCCCTCGCGGGCAAACGCTCGCGGTGCTCGGGGAAAGTGGCTGTGGCAAGACGGTACTGCTCAAGGCGATGATCGGCTTAGTGCGGCCTTCGCTGGGCGAGGTGCGGTTTGAGGGGAAGGCTCTCTCTGGCATCAAGGGGAGTGAGCTCGACGCACTTCGCACGGGCTATGGCTTTGTTTTCCAAGGTGCGGCGTTGTTTGACAGTCTGACCATTGCCGACAATATTGCTTTTCCGCTCCGCGAACACACTCATCTTTTAGAGCCTGAGATTCGCGATATTGTCGACTCCCTGCTGGCTGAGGTTGGCTTGCCCCGATCCGTGGCAAACCAAAAACCGGTGCAACTCTCCGGGGGCATGCGCAAGCGAGCGGGGGTGGCCCGTGCCCTGGCACTTGATCCGCATCTGATTCTGTATGACGAGCCCACAACTGGTCTTGATCCAATCATGAGCGATGTGATTAATGAATTGATTCTGCGCGTACGGTCTCGGGATGATGTCACGAGTATTGTCGTGACACACGATTTGGCATCGGCTCGAAAAGTAGCTGATCGAATCGTCATGCTCTATCCACTTGCCCGACTTGGGCCCGAGGAAGAGCAGATCATTTTTGATGGCACACCAGTCGAACTCGCCGAAGCGACTGACCCACGAATCTGCCAGTTTATTGAGGGCCGGGCCGGTGCCAGGCTGACTGAATTGCACGATGAGCAGGCCCGTGCTCTGCAAACACCCTCGCAACTCTCTGCAGAGCAGATTGCCGAATCAGCTCTTCCAGAGCAACCCAGCGGAGACTCCCCATGAACGACCGCGTCATGCAATTTCGCGTCGGCGTGATGGTGCTGGCCACCGCCATTATCGCTGGCATTCTCGTCGTCTTGTTTGGCGATCTGCCGTCACTGGTGCAGTCGACATACCCACTCCAGATGAGCTTTGCTGATGCCCGAGGCGTGTCTTCTGGAACCCCGGTTCGAAAAAATGGCATCCTTGTGGGACGAGTCGCCAGCATCTCGCTCAACGAGCGAGGCGGGGTGAGCGTCGTTGCCGACATCGATTCCTATGTGCCGATCTACCGCGACGAGCAACCCCGCATCAATGGCTCACTTTTGGGTGACGCAGAGATTTCGCTGGTGCCTGGCAGGATTGTGCCGCCGCGACAACGCATTGCCAAGGAGGAAGTGCTGGTGGGTTCGCTTGTGCGTGATCCTTTTGAGGCGCTGGCGTCGCTTGAGCCTAAGTTTAGCACGACGCTCGACTCGCTTACCGATGCGAGTGAGTCGATCGGCAAGCTCTCAAACAATCTCGACAAACTCTTTCTTGGTGAAGATGAGAAGTTTGAAAGCATGGTGCGCAAAACAGAACAGGCGCTTGAATCCTTTAGCATAGCGATGAGCAATATCAACGATGTGCTTGGCGATCCACAGGCTCGGGACAAAATGAAGGCTGCGATCGAGGTCTTGCCCGACGTTCTGGCTGACCTCCGCGCCACTGTCAAAGGTATCAGCACCACCGTCGACACGGCCGATCGCAATCTGCGTAACCTCGAAGGGCTGACACGTCCACTCGGCGAGCGTGGTGAAGAGATGGTGGCCCAAGTGGACCGCACCATCGGCCGACTCGACGAGGTCCTCCAGCAGGCTGCCATGTTCACCAAAGCGCTCAACCAGTCGGAGGGCACGCTGGGCAAGCTCGTCCGCGATCCAAAGGTTTATGACGATCTGGCCCAAGCCGCAGCCAATGTCAATAACATCACGAAGGAACTGCGGCCCATTGTGGACGACGTGCGGGTCTTCACCGACAAGATCGCTCGCCATCCAGAGCAATTAGGTGTCCGCGGCGCGCTCGATCGTCGCCCCGGGGTCAAGTAGGGTCAAGGAACAAGCTATCGACTTCCAAAGGACGTCTAAGCACCGACTGGAACTGTCACTTCGCCCTCTAAAGCGCGGAGGTACTCGGCAATAAATTCACCGTACCGAGCCTTGACTTCAGCAGGCAGGTGACTGTAGCCCGTCAGTCGTCCACGGCACTTTTTCGAACCGCAGAGGCACGGACCGGTTAGGTGCTCAATTTCGTATTCAAACGTTTCGTAGTCGAATGTGAGTTCTTCGCCAGCTTGAATTGGCCGCAGGGCTTTGGCTTCTATCTCTTTGACCCCTGAGCGAATCAGAAGACCGCAGTTGGGGTCGCATGAGTGGTTGAGCAACACAACCACGCCGTCGGGCAAGATGTGCGTATCAACATCAACCTGCATGGAGTGCCGCGTGCGCTTGGGCAATTGCGGACCCCATGCTCTGAGAATTGTTTCGCCGGCGGCCAGATTCCGAGCAGCACAGGCTGACTGACCAAGATGCCCGTTTTTAATCTCTACAGGCTCGCTCATCGTCGGAAGACGCTGTTGTTCTTCATAAGCAGCCAGGCCAGCCATCTCATCAAAATTGGTCTCTCGGAGTCGCTTGCCGTAATGCTCCTTCAGCCAGGGAATCGTCTGTTCAACCGAGTCTGGCTGTAAAAGAACCAGTTCTCCAGCCTTTACAGCATTGAGCACAAGTGCCGCAGACTCACACCAATTACCTCCGGCCTGGATCGTTGTCGGCCTGTCAGCACGCATGCCTTGCGCGATTCCCTCAGAAAGAAGCCGGGTTATTTCGCCCGGTTGTCGACCGCGAATGTAGGCGTCTTCGTAGACTACAACCCGATCGAAGGTGACCCCAAGCAACCGGCCCTGCGCCAGAATATCTTCATCGCGACGGTCCCCGGCCGCTGAATACACCGCGGTTCGATGCGGGTGCGGCAGCGAGCGAATCGCCCCACAAATCTGCTCCAGTGACGGCACGTTGTGGCCGTAATCGACCACGATTGATGTGCCTTGCAGGTCGAGCAGATTAAACCGTCCAGGCGAGCCCGCCGATCCAGCTGAAAAACTTTCCAGACCCAGTCGCACTAATTCAAGGGGCACGCCCAAGCACCACGCAGCGGCAGCACCCGCCAGCACATTTTCCACTTGGAAGCCAATGATGCCGCGGTGCACAAGCGGCACGCGATCGAGGTTCGCCAAGCGAGTTTCGCGCGGACCGTCGCAGAGCACAATCCAACCCTCGCGCACCGTCGCTGTCAGACCGCCCGCGGCAAGATGGGCCACGATCACTGGATTATTGGGGTCGAGTGCAAAGTAAACGACCTGTCCTTTGCACCACTGCTTCATTTCAACAACGAGTGGATCCGCAGCATTGAGAATGACCGATCCTGTTTTTCGCACCGCTGCGACAACCGCTCCCTTGACCCACGCCAACTGCTCGGGAGTATGGATCTCATTAAGTCCCAGATGATCGCCCGATCCGATATTGGTCACAACGGCCACATCGCAGCAGTCAAAACCACAGCCTTCACGGAGAATGCCACCTCGGGCAGTCTCCAGCACGGCTGTTGTGACCGATGGATTGGCCAGCACGCGACGGGCACTCGCCGGGCCACTGCAGTCGCCACTGTCGATCTGCCGATTGCCCACCCAAATCCCCTCGGTGCAGGTGGTGCCAACCGTGGCACCGCCGGCTGTCGCCAAATGGGCGAGCAATCGCACCACCGTCGATTTTCCATTGGTCCCCGTCACGGCCGCCACAGGAATCCGACCATCTTCCTCGGGAGCAAAAATCATGTCGACGATCGCCGCGCCGACATTCCGCGGCGTGCCTACCGTTGGTTCCAAGTGCATGCGCAGGCCCGGCCCGGCATTGACTTCAATGACAACTCCCCGCTGCGATTCCAGTGGCTGAGCAATGTCTGCGGTGACAACATCAATGCCGGCCACATCCAACCCAATGATCCGCGCCGCTTCAACTGCCCGCGCGGCCACTTCCGGATGCACGCTGTCGGTGACGTCTTGGGCACTGCCGCCAGTGCTTAAATTGGCATTTTGTCGCAGGAGGACAACGCGATCCACTGCCGGAATGCTCTCCAGCAGCAACTCCTGCTCTGCCAAAACAGCCATCGCCACTTCGTCGATGACAACCGGACTCAGTGCACCGGCATGATCGCCGCAGCGGCGAGGATCTTCGTTGAGCTGGTCAACCAATTGCTGAATAGTTGCCTGGCCCGTGCCCGTCACTGTCGGTGGATGCCTACGGGCTGCGGCCACAACGGCGCCGCCGACAACAAGCAATCGGTAGTCGTCTCCGCTGACAAATCGCTCGACCACAACAGCAGCATCCTGTTCGCGGGCCACATGCCAGGCCTGCTCAACCTCTTCTCGGGTCGACAGGCTGACGGAGACCCCTCGGCCCTGATTGCCGTAGCGAGGCTTCACCACAACTGGCACGCCAATCTCTTCGGCAGCAACCCACGCGTCGGCAGCATCGCTGACAGGACGACCCTCCGGCACTGGAATGCCAGCCTCGGCCAAGAGCGTGCGGGTCAGTTCTTTATCCTGTGCGATCGATTCGGCAACGGCGCCAGTGCGATCAGTCTCTGCGGCAATGATTCGCCGCTGCTTGGCACCAAATCCCAGTCGGACAAGCGATCCTTCGGTGAGCCGCCTGGACGGAATGCCTCTGGCTGCTGCGGCTTCGACAATCGACCGCGTGCTCGGGCCTAACTGCACATCCAGCAACACCTTTTTAAGTCGCTTGATCTCGCAGGCCACATCAAAAGGCTCGCCCGCCACAGCAGCCATGATCAGGCGGTGCGATGTGTGCAGGCAATCAATTGCAAACGCTTCTTCTTTGAACTGAATAATGACCTTATAGACACCCCGAGTCGAGGTTTCGCGGGCCTTTCCAAAGCTCACAGGCTGGCCGGCGAGAGACTGCAGTTCGAGGGTCACATGCTCAAGGATGTGTCCCATCCATGTGCCGGTGCGCAACCGCTGAAAAAAGCCGCCGCGTTCACCGATCGAGCAGCGGTGCTCGATCAGACTCGGCAGCCACTGCATCAGCCGGTCGTTGAAACCGGGAATTAAATCTGATGGGTATTCCTCAAGACGACCGAGGTCAACCCACGCCTCAAGAACAGGAAACGAAGCCCATTGATTAGGACCGCGAAGAACCTTGAGCGTTTGAATCTCCATGGAAGGAAAACGTGTCTCTCTTACCCGAACGCAGACGCATGCGTGGGGTGGGGTTGTGTGTACCTTTTCCAGTCAGCAGACAATCCGCTTAACTTTTTTTGGAAAAAGGCTCCACCTGTCACCGCGAGGCTCAGCGGGCGCGTCGCCCAAAAAGCCTTTTGAATAGATCCCGATATGCAAGTAACCCTGACACAGACTGTCGTCAGGGCGGCCAGCAATCTGGGGCCGCGGGAGAAATGCCTCTGGCAAAGAATATCTTTGCAGGCAGGCTGTAGCACAACGGGGGGGATACTTTCCCGACCAACAAGAAACCGGCCGAAGGGGCCATGGGACGAATTATTTCCCTCACCGTGAGATCGTTGTACACCGCCGCACGCCACACGGACGCACGTTCGCTTGCGGTGCGCGTTCCTCGCGGCACCATGATTCCAACCTAATAACAGATCACAAACAAAGATTTGGGACGTCAGTGCACCGCTATTTTCGCGGCTCTTCACGTTCACCGAGTAAGAGTCTACGCTTTCTTTTTGGGATTGCGAATCTTTCTCTAAAAAAATAAATGGCATGCAGTTCTTGTGCCGAGAACGAATCGCATTCGATGACACCGCATCTGGGGCCCGAAAACCTCTGAGCTGTTGACGGCAACCAGATCGGCTCATGGAAGGGATGGTAATTCTTGCTGCTTTCTTTGTAAAAACAGCGGTCAACCGGGTTGGCGGGCAGGTATTTCTTACTTTGATCAGGGAACAGTCAGGATTACGGCCCGCTCTGAATTCAGAGGCAGGCCAATGTCGCTTGAAACCTAGGAGGGTAGTTTAGGGATATTCGGAAAGCTAGCAACAATTCTATTGCCACTGCCACAAAAGCCAATTATCCGATTTATCAGGGCTTAAAACCCTGCTTGACCGCTTTTCCCGCCCTGTTTTACGTGCAAAAACGGCTCTTCAATCAAATCCCCACCATTCGGACAAGTTCTCACTTTCCATGCCATCCCTGCCCGCCGCTTCACATCCGATCGATGGCTCCTCCGCGAGTCGTGGCCAACTCCTTGCCGAACGGACTCTTCCCCCCGAACACCTGCTCTGTTTAGAGGTTGGAGAGAAGTTGGTAGCGACTTGCCGCTTTGACCTAGATGCCGATCTCAATTTTACCGACGGCTGGATTGTGCTGACCGATCGCCGGTTGGTTGCCGATACGCCGGCTTCTTTCGACGGAGACTCTCGATCGCTCCAGACCGCACCATCTCCGAAACAAACGCACTCGTGGTTACTCGCTGCTTCGACTCGCGTCGATGTGCACATGCGGGCTGCTGTTGGCCGCATCGAACTAGCGTCTGGGGACGGCATTGTGGCCAGTTGGCTGTTCACTCCCGCCCGAGCCAAGGAAGTGCTGGCACTCGAAGATGCCTTCGATGAACGCATTCGGGGGGAACGAATTCACAATGCCTTGGCAACGCGAGTGGCCAAGGCAACCAACGCCCGAGATCAATCGCAGGCGATTGAGTCTGCTGCGTTGACCGATGGGTCTAAGAACTCAAACGATGACGAAACGCTCGATGCCATTAGCAGCCCCGAAAGCACTAGCGGCGCATCGTGGCGATCGCTCGTTCGCATTCTTACCTTTGCAAAACCGCATGCCGGCATGGCGATCCTGGGCGGCCTACTCTCGCTGGTCAGCACCGCCGTCACACTTGTGCCACCCTATCTCACAATGCCCTTGGTCGATAAGGTTTTGATCCCGAGACAATCGGGCGAAGCCGTGCCCTTCTCCATGATCTGGTGGTATCTGGCTGGACTCACAGGTGCCGCTCTTGCTGCTTGGCTGCTCTCGTGGGCACAGGCCTGGACGCTGGCATGGGTCAGCGAGCGAGTCGCGGCTGATCTGCGGGTTCGCACCTATTCGCACATGCAGTCGCTTTCAATTGATTTCTTCTCCGGTAAACGCACCGGCGACTTGATGTCGCGTGTTGGCAGCGACACCGACCGCATCAACACATTTCTTTCTGTCAATCTCATCGATTTTTCTTCGAATGTTTTGCTTGTGCTGCTCACGGCCGGCGTGCTGATCTGGATCAACCCGCTCTTGGCGCTCGTGACACTGGCACCGTTTCCGCTTGTCGTGTGGCTGGTCTACTCGGTGCGATCGCGGCTGCGACGCGGCTTCATCCGTGCGAATGTGGCTTGGTCTGATATGACTAGCACATTGGCTGACACGATCCCTGGTATCCGCGTGGTGAAAGCCTTTGCGCAGGAGTCCCGAGAGATCGATCGGTTTCGGACCGCCAACGATCGCGTGCTCGAAGCCAACGACCGCGTTAATATTGTCTGGTCGTTCTTCGGTCCCCTGATCAGCCTTTTTAGCGAAGCCGGACTGCTTGTCGTCTGGGGAGCCGGCGCGTGGCTGGTCTTTAGCGGCACGGTGACCGTCGGCGCGCTCACGGCATTTTTGGCTTACATCGCCCGCTTCTATGGTCGCATTGAGTCAATGATTCGCATGGTGCCTGCCACGCAGCGGGCCGCCGCAAGCGCCCATCGCATCTTTGAGTTGCTCGATTGCAAGCCGACGGTTGCGGAATCTCCCCGGCCGATCAACCCGGGTCGGGTGCAAGGGCGGATTGAGCTTTCGGGCGTTCACTTTCGCTACGGATCGCGAGAGGTTCTGCACGGCATCGATCTTGTCATTGAGCCAGGCGAGATGATCGGCCTGGTTGGCACCTCCGGATCGGGCAAGACCACGCTGGCCAACCTGATTTGCCGATTTTACGATCCCTCGAGCGGCACGATCACAGTCGACGGCAAAGACGTTCGCGACCTCTCGATCTCGGGCTACCGGAAAAATCTCGGTTGTGTGCTGCAGGAGCCGTTTCTTTTTTTTGGCACAGTCACCGAAAATATTGCCTACGGCCAGCCCCAGGCATCGCGGGAGCAGATTGTGGCGGCTGCGAGGGCCGCCGGTGCGCACGAATTCATCCTCGCCATGCCGGCGGCCTACGACTCCCGTGTGGGCGAGCGGGGCGGCTCGCTCTCTGGCGGTGAAAGACAGCGACTCTCGATCGCTCGGGCTTTGCTCGTCGACCCGTCGATCCTAGTTCTCGATGAGGCAACATCGAGCGTTGACGCGGAAACAGAGGTCGTGATTCAAGCGGCGGTTGACCGGCTGGTGACGGGGCGAACGACAATTGCGATTGCCCATAGGCTCTCAACGCTGCGCCGGGCCAATCGGCTGGTCGTGCTCGACGCCGGCACCATTATCGAAACCGGCACACACGATCAACTGCTTGCCGCCGAAGGTGCCTACTTTAGACTGTACCACGCGCAAACAAGGGCCGCTCTGGAAGCAGCCACTGGGGCCTAAGCGTTTCTACTCCCAACTCTGGTTCTCCTCTCGTTCAGACCTCGATCATGAAGAGCTCCGACACCATACCACCAGCACGTACTCCGACCGAGTGGCAACTGGAACAGCTACGGCACGGACACCTCGATCTGATCGACCGTCACGGGCAGCGTCATAGCAATGTTGATGTCGTGCGAGCGTTTCCAATCTCTGTTCCCGCCGGACCGATTGCGATCGTGGCAGCAGACGGAACGGAACTGGCTTGGATTGATTCGCTAGCCCTGCTCGACGCACCGCTACAATCACTGCTGTTGAAGGAACTTGCCGTCCGTGAATTTTTGCCTGTCATCAAACGGATCGAAACCGTATCCGACAGCGAGCCAACCGAGTGGCTGGTGAGTACCGATCGCGGCTTACGGCGATTCACGGTGGCACACACCGACGACATTCTTCGCCTGCCCGACTCAAGCGCTGTGATCACTGACTCGTTTGGCGTGCGTTACTTGATCCCAAGCGTTGACGTGCTCGACGCCCGCAGTCGACGGCTTTTTGAAACCAGCCTGTAAGACGCCGCAGCAAAATCCCCCCTCTTTCCCAACTTGGCCGAACTGGCTTTTCGGTGGCGTAAGATGGAGCAATTGCACCGTTGGTAAGGGGCTTTGCCTATAAATCCGCAAAAATCCCCGCAGAATTATTGAACGAAACGCTTGAAGCCTGCGTCAGGGAGATTAGGCTCGGTGGGTCTTTCCTCGAGGAGAAAAATAATGATTCTGTTCAACGCTCATCCATCCGACGTGAATTTTACCCGCCGCAGTCAATGGTTGCTCTGCGCAATTCCCGCTTCGATGGCATTTGTTTTTGTCTTGTCAACACTCGGCATCCCCCGCACCGCGATGGCGGAATGCTGTGGTGATGCCGCTGCTCCGGCACCCACTCAGACGTACCGCCTTGACTTTCAGACTGTGTACGATGAACAGCAGTTGACTGCCTACCGCGTCACTTATGAAACCGTCTACGACGCGCGCGTGTACACCGTCACCAAGCCCGTCTGGGAAACACAGACATCCGAGCGACGCTACACCGTGCAGCGACCCGTCTGGGAAACCAGTACGCGTGAAGAACGTACGACTGTCACGAAACCCGTGTACGAGACGCACATCCGTGACATGAGTTATGACGTCACTCGCGATGTTGTCGAAACTGGTTCTCGTGAAGAACGCTTCACTGTCATGAAGCCGGTCTACGAAACATCCTTGCAGCAGCAAACGAGTGTCGTTCGACGCCCCGTCTATGAAACTTCCGAACGGGACGAGGCCTACACTGTCGCCGAGCCAGTCACGACGATGCGCACCACCTACGCCGATCAAGGTGGCTATGTTGATCAAGTCACGCCCATGGTATCGCCGAGCGCAACGCAGCTGGGTTTTGTGCCGGCTGGCTGGGCCGTCAATCCCAGCACTGGACTGATGGCATGGCAACGGGGTGGCTATGTTTGGACGGTCACGCCGGGCGTTGTGATGAATCAGGTCAATCGCGTCTATCAGCCAAGCGTCGTGGCCGTGCAGGTTCCGCAGACAACCGTTGTCAACCGGATTGTCACTCGCAAGGTGCCCGTGCAGACGGTGCGATACGTTGACGAGCAAGTCGTTCAACAGGTTCCTGTGCAGACGATGCGGATGGTGGCCGAGGAACAGGTGCGACAGGTGCCCGTGCAGACGGTGCGAAAAGTTGTGGAGCGAATTGATCATAAGGTGCCTGTGCAGACGATGCGGATGGTGGCCGAGGAGCAGGTGCGACAGGTGCCCGTGCAAGTCTGCAAGATCGTGAGTGAAGACCGCGTCGAGCCTGTTTCTGTTCAGGTTTGTAAGTATGTCAGCGAGCAGCGCACCGCGCAGGTTCCTCGAATTGTTGAAACAAAGGTCCCTTACACCTACTCTGTCCGTTCGCCACGCACAGTGGTGATGCGGGTCCCTCTGGATGCCTGCGGCAATCCCCTGCCATCGGTCTCTCTGACAAACCTGCCATCGGCGACGGCAAAGCCGATCACTGCCTCAGGGGCTCCAGGCAGCACCGCCACCAGCCCACCGGCGCTCGTTCCAACAGATCCTCCCCTCACCAAAACATTCAGTGACAAGCCGGCCGATGCCCAGAGCGATCTAGCACCGGGCTGGAAGGATTCGTCGCTCGACCACATTGATCCCTCAACACAGTCGGGCGAACAACCGGCTCCTGCTCGAACATTCCGCGCGGAAAAATCGATTCTCCCTCGGACCAGCGAGCCCAGCACCGGCTCCGGTGATCGGTCAATCGAAACGATCCCGGCTCCGGCCGCCAAGCAGCCTGGGCCAACTCGCGTTGGTACCCCAGCTGATTCAAGCACAGAGCCGGCAGTTGCTCCACTTGGGCCAGCAGTCGAACCAGCGCCACCGGCCATCGATCCCAAAGATGTTCCGACCGCAGAAGTTTCTGGCTTGAACCGAGCCACTCAGATCGAATCTGCGCAGCCCGATCAGTCCATCTGAACGATCTGCTCTGCAAACCCCTTGACATGATTCTCTGGAGAAAAAATGCGTTTGCTTCTTCGTACAGGATTGGCTTTTGTTGCTTGTGTCTTCTTGTCCCAGACAGTTGCTGCTGAGCCGCTCAAGGCGTTGATCGTCGATGGGCAAAACAATCACGGCAATTGGCCGCAAACAACCCAGATGATGAAGAAGTATCTGGAGGATTCCGGATTATTCACAGTCGATACCGTTACGCATGCTCCACAGGGGAAAGATGCATCGTTTCGACCCGCGTTTGCCAATTATGCCGTAGTCGTCAGTAATTTTGGTCACGGTGCGGCCGCTTGGTCCAGCGAGACTCAAACGGCATTTGAAGACTACATGCGCAGCGGTGGTGGACTTGTCGTTGTGCATGCGGCCGACAACTCGTTCCCAGAATGGGTCGCGTACAACCAGATGATCGGGCTGGGCGGATGGGGTGGACGCAATGAAAAAAGCGGGCCCTATGTCTATTTCAATGAGGATGGAAAGCTGATTCGTGACACGTCGGCCGGTGCCGGCGGCAATCACGGCCCGCAGTTGCAATTTCCGATCATCATTCGTATCGCTGAGCATCCGATCACCAGCGGCATGCCTGCAACCTGGATGCACGGGAACGATGAACTCTACGACAAGCTCCGCGGTCCAGCAGAAAATATGCAAATTCTGGCCACGGCGTATTCTCCCACGACCAAGCGGCACGAACCGATGATCATGACTCTGGAGTATGGCAAGGGGCGTATTTTTCACACGCCAATGGGCCACGGGAATGACTCGCAGGAATGTGTAGGCTTCATCACGGCCCTGCAGCGTGGCACTCAATGGGCTGCCACCGGCAAGGTGAGTGTGCCGCTACCGACCGACTTTCCAACAGCTGACAAGGCCACTCGCCGGCCATTTCCCCTACGATAAAACTGACGTTAGTTCCCGTGCCTGTCTTTGACTACTGCTTTACCGTTGATGCGTCGCTCAAGGCTGTTTGCGACTTTCACCACGACACCAGTGCTCTGAAAAAGCTGACGCCGCCACCCACGATCGTTCAACTGCACACAATCGAACCTTTGGCCGAGGGTTCTGTTTCCAAATTCACGCTCTGGGTTGGGCCGCTGCCCCTAGTGTGGACGGCGGTCCACAAAAATGTCTCGCCGCAGGGCTTTACAGACATGCAAGTCGAAGGGCCTGCCAAAAAGTGGGAGCACACTCACATGTTTGTGCCCGTTACCGACAGCACCACAGAGATCCGCGAGCATATCGACTATGAACACAAAAGTGGTTTCTGGGGCATTGTCACACGCTTGCTTTTTTCAAAGCCAAATCTGTTGTTGATGTTTACGTATCGCAAGCTTGCCACCCGCTGGCATCTGCGGACCTTCAAGCGACTCTGAGAGCCCGCCAGAGCAGGCAAGGACCGACGGTGGTTTTCGCGTTGGCGGTCTAGTAGAGTGTCCTTCCGCAGTACGTTCTCGCAGGGCAAACATCTTTTTTCTGGATAAGAAGCATGGCACTTCATGTTGGAAATGAGCCGGCGGCCGTGCAGGGCCTCTACACGCTGCCCATGATGGCCGATGTGCTGCAGGCACCCAGGGCAGCAGTCCGACACTGGGTGCGCAGCGGCTTACTCAAGCCTGCCATACGCGCCGATTCAATTGAGTGGTTCGACTTTGAACAACTTTTTGTCGGCCGGCAACTTGTCCGCCTTTTATCGACCGGCCTATCGCTGCGTGCCATCACAGCCAAGTTGTCGGAACTGGCTCCCGGCGGTGCCCCAGAAGCCGCGACAATTGCCGAGCGAATCGTCACCGACGGCAGCCGCCTGAGCATCCGTCGCGGTGACCATCTTGTCGGTGCAGGTGGACAATTACAGTTTCTTTTTTACACGACTGGCCTGCGGGCAAGCGACGCCCCGCCCGCAATTCAGCATCCGTGGGCCGTGCTCGAGATGGACAACGATGATGACTGTGAGCACCCACAACGCGTCGCAGGGCACGCTCCATTCCGCATCGCAGTCAACATGGATAACAATCATGACAGCACGCTGATGGGCGTGCATGAACTGCTGGAATTGGCGGCCGAGCTGGAAGCTTCGGGGAATTTTGTCGAAGCGGCCGAAGCCCTCCGTGCTGTGCTGCAGTCACAGGGCCCCACTGCACAGGTGGCATTTATGCTCGCCGAATTGCTCTACCGTTCGGGCGACCTGACGGCTGCCCGCGAGCGGTACTACGCTGCCGTCGAGCTCGATGATGATCACCTTGAGGCCCGATCCAGCCTCGGCTGTGTGCTTGCCGAACTAGGCGAACACGAACTCGCTTTGGCAGCACTCGAGGGCGTGCTCCGCCAACAACCCGACTACGCCGATGCTCACTGGCACATGGCGGGCGTCCTCAATGATGTCGGCCGCATGACCGACGCCCATCGTCACCTCCGCGCGTTTCTCGCGCTCGCGCCGGAAAGCCCGTGGGCCGTGCTGGCACGGGCCAAGTTGCCTTCGTGAGCAGGCACGTCGACTACCAAGGCCCTCGAATCGAGTGCACGCCAAATTGCACCGTATCGCTCGGATGATTGGGGGTCGGCATGAATCGCGACCTCCCCGACACCGCGCCCGGCCCTGGATAGGGTCGGTGGTATTGATGGTAGAGCGGCATCACGCGAGAACTCGGCACTCCCCAGCCATACTCTGAAGTAAACTCGGCCGTCGGCGGCACCACCAGTGCTACTGGTCGGCCCTCCCACGGGCTGTACCACGCACTGTGCCAACTCTTTCCCTGACTGCGCAAAAAATACCGTTTTTCGATCGCGTCGTGCCCGCCGGCGGAAGCCGCAGCCATGCATTCGACAAAGCAGATCGCCAGCAACCCGACAACGAGTGGGATGCCAAAAAGACCCGGTCTAGCAATACTATTTTTCATGGAGTGATTCGTTTCTTACCACCAATACCCACGGGCCACTGTCTGCATGCCCATCGCACCGGCAGGGCGGATATACCGCCGGTGATGCCTGTAGAGAAATTCGTGAGCCATAAAAGGCGGGTAGGTGATCCACGTGTGGCCGACGCGAGGCGGCACTGGACGGGGCGACACATAAAGCTGGGCACCTAGGCCAGGTGCATTTCCTGCGGCAACGGGCGACGCATAAAAATTATAAAAAACATCGGGAGTAGGTGCCTGCACGCCGCCGTTGATTGGGGCGGCAAGGGCGAGGCTTTCTGCGCAGAACACGAGTGCAGCAACCACTCCAGCACAAGCCCCACAGCAACGTGCCGCTAGCGATGTTCGCAGCATCAGATCACCTCTTTTTTAAAATTCATAAGGCCCTTCGACATCTCTTCAAATGTCGACCGCTAGCGGCCCGGCCAATCACTTCCCCGCCAGAGACTCCGACACTTCTGCCCGACAAGCAAAGTCTGCCGCAAAAAGACCGGCAGTCGCTGCCTGCAGAGCCCAACCGTGACAACCTCGTTACAACCGCTACA
>QWQJ01000147.1 GCA_003670865.1 Planctomycetota bacterium
ATCGACGGTATCGCTGGTGGCGGGGGAAGAATCGATTCAATTCGAAGTTGAAGAGACGGGACACTTCCAGCGATTTGTCCCGTATCAGATCGGGCAGTTATCGCTTGTGGCTGGAAAAAACAAACTGGTCGTCCAGCCTGTCAGAAAAAAAGCCGCCGCTGTTATGGATCTGCGACGCATTCAGCTTGAGCGCATGACCACTGGTGTCAGTGAGAGGTAATGCATCTGCCGATGGCGAGCAGACCGATCAGGCACGGTTTTTAGATTTGGTAATCACCTTCAGTAGCCTGCACTTCACCACGCATCCGCAGTTTGGGCCGCTCCAGCACTACGGTTGTGTGCGGATCCACGCTGCGAGTCAGCCAGACATTGCTGCCGATGACAGAACTGTGGCCGATCCGAGTGGCACCTCCTAGGACAGTGGCGTTGGCATAGATCACAACACGGTCTTCAATCGTGGGATGCCGCTTGGTACCTCGTACGAGGTGGCCATCTGCATCTGTCTGAAAGGAGAGAGCGCCCAGCGTGACCCCTTGATAGAGTTTCACATGGCTGCCGATCTCGCAGGTCTCGCCGATCACAACGCCCGTTCCGTGATCAATAAAAAAGTGATCCCCAATCGTGGCACCAGGGTGGATGTCGATACCGGTGCGCGAATGGCTCCACTCTGCCATCATGCGGGGAATGAGCGGCACTTCTAGACGATGGAGCAGGTGGGCAAGACGGTGAATTGTCACCGCTTCAAGTCCGGGATAGCAGAAGATCACCTCGTCAAGCGTCCGTACGGCCGGGTCACCGTCGTAGGCAGCTTGTACGTCAGTTGCCAAAATGCGTCGAAGTTCTGGGATGCATTCTAAAAACTCGACTGCCTTGACCTGCCCAAAAGCTTCAAAGTCGGCCTCTTCCACGCACTGATGCACAGAGAGCGGAGCGATCGGCACCTCCATTCCCTGCGCTGCGGCACTTTGCTGGGCTGCCAGACTGTGCCGTAAAGCCCTGCCGATTTGAATCGTGAGCTTGTCGTGCAAGCCATCGATCAAGTCGCCGACGTGGTACATGACATTGCCCATATGCAAATTTTCACGCCTGCGGTAACCGGGATAAAGAATCTCCTTGAGATCCTCACAGGCCGAGATGATCGACTCGTAGTTGGGCAGAGGGCAGTGGCCAAGCGAGTGGATCGTGGGGACGTCTTGATAGGTCTCCACAATCCGACGCGTGAGCTCAGGCAACTGTTCCTTGATGCGAATGTCAGTAGACATGGAAGTTGATCGTAAAGCCGCCTAAGGTTCCCGGCAAATTGGGCAGCAAGCCCTTCTGGCTTTGGTATGGTTCGGCCTAAAAGCTTTATAACATTGAGACTTCTTCCGATTGTGTACTGGCTGGCCTCAAGCCGCCACACTCTCGGGAAACAGGGCAAACTCTACCGACGATGAATTCTACTCCTACCGGGGCCGGGTTCTGCTCAACAACCTGCTGCGGCTACTGCGTCGGCAAGCGTCAGGTTGCCCTCGTAAAGAGCGCGGCCGACGATACAGCCAGTCGCGCCGCTGAGCGCCACCTGCCGTAGATCGGCAGCGTTGGCCACGCCTCCGGAGGCGACAACGGGTAATTCTACGGCGGCAATCATCTCCGCAAGAGCTTTGAAATTGGGCCCTGAAAGCATTCCATCTCGCGAAATATCGGTGTAGACAATGGCGGCTAGGGGCAAATACTCGTGTCTTCGGGCGACCTCGATAGCAGTCAGTTCACTGGTTTCTAGCCACCCCCGCACTGCCACTTTTCCATCCCTCGCATCGAGTCCAAGCACGATTGCGCCGGGCAACGCCGTTGCCAGCGTTTCCAGTAATTCCGGTTGCTCGATCGCTACGCTGCCCACAACAAGCCGCTGGACTCCAGCGTCTGCGTAGGCCTTTGCTGTTTGAAGTGAGCGAATACCACCGCCGAGTTGGCAGGGTACGCCCGCCACCTGCACCATACGGGCCACCAAAGCCGCCTGCACCGGGCTGCCGGCTTTTGCACCATCAAGATCCACAATGTGTAACCGCTGGGCGCCGGCACCTACAAATCGTCGAACCATCTCCAGAGGATCATCGCCAAAGATTGTTTCTCTCGCGTAATCGCCCTGCGTAAGCCGCACGCATTTTCCATCCCGCAGATCAATGGCCGGCCAGAGTTCCATACCCATTCGTTCCTTTTTTAAACAAAATGCCTTTACTGTGTGTCAATCCGTGTCATTGAGAAACGACTCGATCAAACGCATACCCACCGCTTGGCTTTTCTCCGGATGAAATTGTGTGGCGAATAAACGCCCACGGGAAACGGCCGAACAGAATGCGCCACCATAATCCGTTTGGGCCGCAATAACTGCCTCATCGTGCGGCTGCGGAAAGTAGGAGTGTACGAAGTAAAAATAGTGACCGTCGCCCACGGTGGCCTGCCAACGGCTGTCGGCCCGCCACGTGACAGTATTCCAGCCCATGTGTGGAATCTTCATCCCAACGGGTAGATCAAATCGCAAAACTTCTCCTTGAAGCACGCCCAATCCCTGCTGGCGGCCACCCTCCCAGCCTGTTTCAAAGAGCAACTGCATTCCCATGCAGATGCCAAAAAAAGGCCGATCAGCCTGGAGATGCCTCACAATTGGTTCAACGAGGCCGCGGACCTCTAGCTCCCGCATCGCATCTCCAAAAGCGCCCACTCCTGGCAGTACCAGTCGCTTGGCCTCTGAGACCACCTGAGGATCATCGGTAATGCAGGCCTGCACTTGAAATCGCTCAAATGCCTTTTGCACACTGCGCAGATTGCCACTTCCGTAATCGACGATTGTCACCATTCAATCAGTGTAAGTCGATTGCCTTGAAAGGCAACCGACCACTGCCAGACCCGCAGGGCTAAGACTGCCTAGCCGATGACTCACGGGAGCGCTGATTGTTCGGCGTAGATCACCAACTCCACGCGGCGGTTACGCGCCCGGCCTGCGGCGGTTGCATTGGAAACAACAGGGTGATTCGAGCCATGGGCAACCAAGAAGAGTTGCCCCTGTCGCAACGACGTACGACTGGTGAAGAAATCAAAAACAGTCGCGGCGCGGGCGGCGGTCAATTGATGCGGTGAACCCCACGATGCATTCTGCAATGGTTCGGTGTCGATATGGCCTTCGATGCCGATAAAGTGCCGTGGAAAGAGCCGCTCAACTTCCTCAGCCGTCTGCGAGAGTAGCGCAGCCCCACCCGGGAGTAAGCTGGCACTGCCGCTTTCAAAGAGTCGATCAGAGGAAATTTCCATCCGCACAACATTTCCGTCGAGTCGGCTTTCAATGCCGGGCAGTGAAAGCTGGGTGATCGCCGCTTGCATAGCGGTAGGGCTTGGCAGCGATGGCCGCGAAACTGCTCCCGCAGATGGAGCGGGGCCTCCGGGCTGCAATTCCCTATCAGGATGGGCTCTGCTAGTGGGCAGGTTGGCTGTACGCGTTTGTGCTAACTGCGAAGAGGTGCTCGCCAACTGTTCCCTCAGCACCGCGATCTCGTCCTGCAGGAGCTGTGACTCCTGATGGCTCCGTGCGAGTGTTGTCTCCAACTGGCGACTGTCCGTGTTGGCATAGGATGGCGACGGCGGCACCGTAGGCATCGCAGGTATCTGTTGGAGCGTATGCGCGGGTGCGGCTACGCCTGGGGGCGGAGTCAGATTGATCGGCGCCGTGCTGGTCGCCATCCGAAACGGATTCTGCGTACAGCCCATTGCCACACCCAGCAGCACCCCACAGGGCAGGGCACGGATCGAACGAGAGAGTCGAGTGCTAGGCAAATAAAGAAACACGCGTTGGCTCCACGCCGTTGGAATCCTGCACCGCTGAGAGGGGTCAACCGAGAGAGTAGGGCAGCCCCGCCAGGCAGGCAAGATCGGACTGAGGGCCGTCCTTAGGCCAAAAACTGCCCGTGCTGACTTAAGGCACGCAGAAACAGCCCGTTAGGGGACAGGCAGGCCACGCAACTTTTGCCAGATCGAAAGGGTGACGGCAGTTAAGACAATGACACTCCCGACCACGAGTGCCATTTCGAGGGGTTCTTCAAAGTAAAAGCCAACTCTCGCCCAGATCGGCCGCCAGGCGATCACAACGAAGGCAGACGCAAGACACAAACTCGGACCAAAGGGAAGTTCGTGTTCACGATGCAAAAGAAGATGCCAGACTCCATGGGCCAGCCCAATAAATGCGGCTAGAAAAAAAGCCAACACGCAGGCCTGCCATCCGAGCCATACCCCCACCATTGCCATGAGCGTTACATCACCCAGCCCCATGGCTTCTCGACCCAGTGCCCACGACGCACCGGCCCGAATCGCAAGGACAACGCCTGCTGAAACCGCCAGCCCCACGAGCGACGACTGTAAGGCGAAGTATCGCTGGCCGTCAATGAGCCACGCGGTTATGATCAAAAGAGTCCCTCCCGTGAAAATGATCGTGCGGGGCTCAAGGAAATGCCGTCGCGGCAGATGGGAATCAAAGCTCGGGGCCGTGCAGATTAGGCACCAGGTTAAAAAGATCACAAGCGATACGAGCAGGCCAGATATCCACGGCCACCCTCCCAGCCAAGCGATGCCTGACGACGATCGTAAGCCGCCAAACAGCCCAAGCAGATCGGGTTGTAGCCGCGGCGGTGCGAATGATCGCAGCACCTCGCAGTCAATGGGCAATAGAACGCCTGGCCAGAGCCAGACAGCCAGTAGGCCAACGAGAACACCCGGCACCGTGATGCTGTCGGGAATCACTCGCTCTCGAATGTCGATCCACGCTGCCGCGGCCAAGAGCGTGAATAGCAGTAGATGAGCCGCATATCTGATGAGTAGGGCAGCCCCAGCTACTGCCGCACCATTGTCATTGTCTCCCAGCAGGACTTGGCCAAGCATCTGCACTTCCCACCACCAGAGCCCAACGGCGGTGATCGTGGCCGCCCCTTCAATCCCGCGATGGAGTGGTATGGAAAGGCGATTGCGATCGCCGATAAGGGCCGTCAGCAGGCGTCCTAATCCGAAACCAATCATTGCCACAGCACAGCCTGACAGGAGTGTGATGAGGGGCTGAAATAGTGCATCGATGAGGAGCGGAAACGTCATCCGATCGGCTCCTCGGCAAGAAGTGCCGCCGTTGAGGGCCACTGATTTTCCAGCCAGTCGATGATGGCTCGAGCTGCCTGATCAGCCGTCGCCGAGTGAGTGTCAATGATGAGATCGGCACACTCGCGGTAGAGTGGTTCGCGAGCCTCTAAGGCACTGGCCACCTCGGCTAGCGGATCAGTGCCCGAGAGGGCAGGGCGACGCTGCGCCGTTGTCGGATCGAGTGCCAGGCGGCTGCGCACAACTTCTGCCGATGCTGTCAGCCAGACGGTGGGTCGCCCTGCACTGTGCAATAACTCGCGGTTGTGCTGCCTCAGCACGACACCGCCACCAGTGGCCAGCACACCGGCACAATCCACCAGTAATTCCTTCAGAAGCAGTGATTCCTCGTCACGAAAATAATTCTGACCTTGCTCGCGAATCAATGTCGTGATTGAACAGCCACGTTTCTCTTCAAGCCGAATATCAGCATCGCACCACGGCACACCCAACAGATGCGAAAGGATCGCAGCCACGGTCGACTTACCCGTACCTCGATAGCCGATGAGTGTGATGCGTGGCATGAAACCAATCTATGGCCGGGTGTGAGATTTACTCGATCAGACTGGCTGCTTGGCAGATGCCGTCGCCTGCTTGAGTGCATCGCGCATCAAAGACTGGGATGCCTCACATTTCTGCCAGATCTTAAACTGTATCGCTGCCTGCCGGACAAACATTTCCACCCCGGTTACGATCCGGCAACCAGTGGTTCGCGCATCCTTAATGAGGAGCGTATTTTCCGGATTGTAAACGGTGTCAAAGATAACCATGTACGGTCGCAGGTGCTCCTTGTCGAATGGGGTTTCGTCGACGTTGGGGTGCATGCCCACGGGGGTCGCATTCACCAAGCAGTCGTAGGGCAGCCGATAGCGGGCGTTCCATTCAACTGCTTTACAGCCTACTTCCATCGCCATGAGCTTTGTACGACCCATGGTTCGAGAGGCTACCGTCACATCGACTCCCTGCCGCTTTAGGCCAAATGCCACGGCCCGTGCGGCCCCACCGGCCCCCAGCACCAGTGCTTTTTTTACACCAAACCCCTCGGGATGCGTTTCGTTATCTTTGTCAACAATCGCTGCTTCGAGGCTTTCCACGGCTGCCGTAGCATCGGTATTAAATGCGGCGATACCGGCAGGTGTAAATGCCAGCGTATTGGCTGCTCCAATGGCCTTGACCATATCGTCCTGCACCCGAACGTGGCGCAGCACCGCCTCCTTATGGGGAATCGTGATGCTCAAGCCCGTAAGAGGCCAGCGGTCAGCCGACGCAATAAATTCGTCTAACTGTTCAGCGGGGACGCGGAACGGTAGGTACACAGCATCTTTATGGGCGGCCGCTAAGGCTGCGTTGTGAACGACGGGGCTCAGGCTGTGAGCCACGGGATCAGCGACGACTCCATAAATTTCTGTCGCCGCCGAAATCGTATCGTAGCGATACACGTCACGCATCTGCTGCCAGCCGAGCTGACCCGGCGCGAGAACTCGATCGTGATGGAATGTCGCGTACGTGAACGGCGAACCGACTTTACCGCTAAGAATCCGCGTTGGCATGCCGATGTCTCCCATGCAAATACCAACGGTAGGGATCTTGCTCCCGCGAACGAGTTCCAGCATTCGCAAATTATCCATTGGATGATTGGCCATCGTGGCAATCTTTACGATGTCGGCATCCATCGAAGTGAGTTTTTTATGCAAAGCGGTCAGATCAGGTGGTGTTCTGTGGAGGTCGTGAAAGCTAATGATTCGCTTTGTCTTACCGTAGCGGGGAATCTTCGTGGCAATGTCATCCTCGAGATCGATATAGTCAGCACCCTCGACAATTGCCATGCGGAGTAAGACTAATCTCGCCTCTTCAGAATCCTCCCAGCGTCCACCATCGATTGCCCTTCGGCAGGTGACGATGGCTGGGCAGGGGCGATCTTTCAGAAGCCGCTTCACCTGCACGGTGCCTTGGATATAGTCAAGGCGCAGCTCAACGAGGTGAACATCTTTTTCGGCCAAAAACTTATGCTCGGCGATCATGTGCCGATGGCGGCCTCGTCCAATGCTCACGCAAATCATTCCAGACTCCTCGGCGATTCAATTGTAAGACTTACGTGCGGCGAAACTGGCGATCCAGTTCCTGTCGTGAAAGCGTCAACCCGGTCGGCCGGCCATGCGGGCAGTGGTGTGAGTCTTGAACCAAAAACCTATCTCGCACCAGTGCATCGATCTCTGTTTGCGAGAGCCGGTCCCCCGCCTTGATAGCCGCCTGACAGGCTAGCCCATGCAGGACCTCATCGACAAGCAGCGACGATGCTGTTCCCGCAGACGACGATGAAAGTCGGTCGATCACTTCACGCACGATTGCCGCCGCTGGTGCCGTGCCAGCCAGAACGGGCTTGGATGTGACGATCACAGTCGAGCCACCAAAGGGCTCAATTCGCATCCCAGCACGGGCAAGTGTTTCGGCATGTTCGGTGAGGAGCTCGATCTCAGCAGGAGTGAGGTCAATCCTTTCGGGAATCAGCAGGGGTTGCACCTCAAGGCCGCCCCGTGCCACCGAAGACTTCAGCCATTCATAGAGCACCCGTTCATGAAGTGCATGCTGATCGATCACCTCAATGCCATCGGCACTTTCCACGACGATGTAGCGGTTGTGCATCTGCACGGCGAGTTCACCAGTGATGTGGG
>QWQJ01000041.1 GCA_003670865.1 Planctomycetota bacterium
CACTGCCAGCAGGCAGACGGAAAAAAGCCGCCTAAGCTGCAACCAATACATACAGCTGGCAAAACGCCTGTGAAAGTGACTTTGCTATACTTGAAGTGTGGTCATACTCTAGCCCGAACCTGCTGTTACGAGTCCTTCTATGGTGTTCGTTCACTTTTCTCGACCGACGCAAATGCTCGTGGCAACGGCTCAGGCGATCATTGTTGTGGTGGCTGCTGGCTTTTTTGTCCAAGCAGCACAACCCGTCTGGCAAGAAACGCCTGACGACTGGGCTCACTGGAGAGGGCCACATTGTGACGGCATCTATAGCTCGAGCGACTGGGCTCGCGACTTTCCCCAGACGGGCGCTCAGATCGACTGGGAGGCGGCCGTCGGCACGGGCTTTTCCAGCGTCAGCATCGTCGGCAACCGACTCTGGACAATGGGTCACAAGGATGGAATTGATACCGTCTGGTGTCTTGATACGACGACCGGAAAAACAATCTGGACCCATACGTATCCATCGGCCATCGTGGATAATCTGCATGAGGGAGGGCCCGGCTCAACGCCAACATTCGCTTCCGGTCGAATCATCACGCTGGGCAAGGAAGGACATTATTTTTGTCTTGATGCTCAGAGCGGTGCCGTGATCTGGAAGGGGATGCTGCCGGAACTGACCGGCGTTGAGCGACCAACGTGGGGTTTTTCTGGATCGGCTCTCGTGTGTGGCAAGCATGTCATCCTCGACGCTGGGCCACTCGTGTCGCTTGACCTTGAAACCGGAACCCTGCTCTGGAAGACAAAAGATTTTGCTCCCGGCTACGGGTCGGCCGTGAGCTTTGTCCGTGACGGTGAGCCACTTGTGGCTCTGCTCAACAACGATGCCTTGCTAGTGGCTCGTGTGGCCGACGGCAGTCTGGTCGCAGAATTCCCCTGGAACACCTCTTTTTCAACAAGCTCCACAACGCCTGTGATCGACACCTCAGGCCCTGAGATTCGGCTCTGGATTTCTACCGGTTATCGACGCGGTGGGGCGATGCTGCGACTTGTCGGCGACTCTCTGGAACGGGTCTGGGAAAATAAATCGCTCTCAAACCACATGGCTTCGAGCATTCTCTGGAAGGGGCATCTCTATGGGTTTGATGGTAACAGCCATCGCGCACGGAGTGTGTCGCTGGTCTGTCTGGATGCGGCCACTGGTGAGGAGCGATGGCGAGAGCGGGGGCTGGGTTGTGGATCGCTGATGCTGGCCGACGAAACATTGATCGTCTTATCGGACCAAGGAGAACTCGTTTTTGCGCCGGCGTCCCCGCAGGCATTCACACCCGTCGCACGCGGTGACGCTCTAGACGGAAAATGCTGGACTGT
Organism: Planctomycetota bacterium; assembly: GCA_003670865.1. Classification (GTDB taxonomy): domain Bacteria; phylum Planctomycetota; class Planctomycetia; order Pirellulales; family UBA1268; genus BAIKAL-G1-2R. The sequence goes on from QWQJ01000041.1 coordinate 1,348, forward strand.
GCCAGTGCTGGTTCGCGGCCGCATCTACTGTCGCAACGCCGACGGTCGACTCGTCTGCGTCAACGTGGAACAGCCCGCACCAGCCGCAGCCACGCTCCCGTGATTCCCTGGAGATAACAACCCTATTCTAGCGGGTTGAATACGAGGCCACTGGCCAGCTTGGGATAAAAATAGGTACTCTTGGCGGGCATCCGTTCGCCGGTCTGGCTGACTTGACGAATGTCTTCAACGCTGGCGGGCATGACAAGAGATCCCAGCGGATACGTGCCACCGCCCAGCCCATCGATCACTTCGCGAACCAAGTGGACATAGCTCGGCGTGGGAATCTCTTTGGCTCCCAGGAGGTCGCCGATCACAAGCCTGTGCAGGATTGATACGCCGAGATTGCGCCATGCAGAGCCGTGCTCACTTGCCACCTGCTCCATGCGAGCCACTCCCGCAGGAGTGATTCTTACCAGCGTCCAGTTTTTGTCGGCAGTCGTGTAAAAGCCCAGCGTGCCCTGGGAATCTTCCATTTCGATCTGCTCCCAGACCTGTTCTGCCGCTTCGGGCCCTTGCCCGGCAGACTGTGTTGTAAAGCAGTCCCCCAATCGGATTGCCAGTTCAGCAGCAGACGCGACCGATGGCTGCACAAAGAGGCGGTGAGTCGGCAAAACAACGAGCCCCGGATCGCTCATCCCCACGAGCATCATCAGCACAAAGTTGGCCGGGTGGTCAGAGGGCAGTGACTCTCCCCCATGGCTCTCGCCGTAGGCTGCGGCGATTTCATCGCGGTAGTTACAGGCGGTCTCATAGCGGTGGTGGCCGTCGGCGATGAACACGGGCTTGGGCCCCATCAGTCCGGCCACTTTTGCGGCCACACCTTCGTCTGTCAGCGGCCACATTCGGCTTCTCACGCCGAGGTGATCGACAGCCTCTACCGGAGGTTGTCCGGCAATGGCGTTATCGAGCAGCGACTGCACCTCACCAAGCTGATTGGGGCCCAGCGGATCTGGGTAGAGACCAAAGACTTGACTCAGGTTTGCCTTGCAGGCCCGCGTCAGCAGGAGCCTATCGAGTTTGGGTCCCGACATCGTTTCCTCGTGCGGATGAATATTGCCGGTGCCAAATCGTTCCAGTCGCACGCGAGCCATCACGCCGCGTCGCACATGCTCTTTGCCCTCCACTTCAAAGAGTTGATGGTAGACATAAAGGGCCGCCGCCGACTCCTGCATAACGACGCCTTGTTCGCACCAGCTTTTGAGAAACTTGGCTGCACGCGTGTATTTATTGGACTGGTCGTTGTCGCCCGGTTCCTCCCGGTTGAGTTCGATGCGAATCACATTGGCTGGGTGTTGTTCGTAAAGCTTTGTCTGCAGGGCGGCATCGATCACATCGTAGGGGGGCGCGATTACCTGCGAGAGAGTGCCGACGTGTTTGGGATCGTAACGAAGGCCACGGAGGGAGGCGACGTGAGGCATGGTTTTAATGAGCTTTCACAACGGGTGGGGGAATCGAGGCGAGAACAAACACTTTACAGATGTGTTCGATTGGTGTGTTAGGATACAAAACTCTGCGAAAAATTACCGAAGGAATATGAGTGGAATTCGCCCCGAAAGAAACTCTAGAAGGAAGCAGATGCTCTCAGAAAACTCTCTCCCCGCAATTGTGATTGCCAACGTCCCACGCTCGCCAGGGAAATCATCCGGCAGCGAAACTCGCCGGGCTTTTCTTGGTCACAGCAGCCAAGCGATGGCCACCACGGCGGCGGCTTTTTTTTCAAGCCATTTCCTGAGCGGCGAAACCTCGCCCCGCGTCCATGCCGCTGGCAGTGACGAGATTCGCGTTGCCCTCATCGGCTGCGGTGGTCGTGGCGGTGGGGCAGCGGTTGACGCGCTCTCGGTCGCGGGTGCACCGCTCAAAATCATTGCACTGGCCGACGTCTTTCGCGAACGGGCCGATGTCATCCAACGATCGCTTCGCGAGGAGTTCAAGGAACGGATCGATCTAGCCGACGGAACGCCTGAAGAGCGAATCTTCGTCGGATTCGATGCCTACAAACAGGCCATCGACTGCCTACGACCCGGTGACATCGCGATCTTTGCCACACCGCCAGCCTTTCGAGCGCCCCAGTTTGCCTACGCCATTGAGAAGGGCGTTCATGCGTTCATGGAAAAGCCGGTATCGATCGACGGCCCGACAACTCGCCAGATCATCGCACTGGCCGCCAAGGCAGACGCGAAAAAACTCAAGGTGGGCGTGGGGTTAATGTGTCGCCACTGTGATCGTCGGCGGGAACTGTGGGACCGCCTTCAAAGCGGTGAGGCGGGTGAACTGATTGCGTTTCGCGGCTACCGCGAACACAATCTCGCTCACAATCTGGATCTCGCCCCGGGCCCAAATGGAATGAGCGAGTTGCTCTGGCAGGTAAAACGGTTCCATAATTTCTTGTGGGCCAGCGGGGGCGTCTTTAGCGACTATTGCATCCACCACATCGATGAGGTTTGCTGGATGAAGGGGGCGTGGCCGGTGAGAGCCGAAGCCACAGGCGGCCGTCACTACAAAGGAAAGCTGGACGATCAGAATTTTGACAGCTACGCCATTGAATACACCTTTGATGACGGGGCTAAGTTTTTCTACTCCAGCCGGCTGATGAACAACTGCGAGCAGAAGTTTGGCGTATTTGGACAGGGCTCCAAGGGGGCCTTCACGATCTCGGGTAGCGGACATTCCCCGGCCAAGTCTGTTCTCTACAAAAGCCAGCGCATGGACAAAAACAACATTCTCTGGGCAGCCAACCAACCCGAACCAAATCCCTACCGCCGCGAGTGGGAGCATTTGGTGGCCGCCATCATGGCCGATGAACCCTACAACGAAGCTGCGAGGGGGGCACAGGCTAGCCTTGCAACTGCGATGGGCCGCTTTGCCGCCCACACCGGACAACCTGTCACCTATGATGAAATGCTCAATTCCCAAGACGATCTGACGGCCGGAGTCGCCTCACTCACAGCAGACTCGCCCTCGATCCTTGTCGCCAATAGCGACGGCACTTATCCAGTGCCGTCGCCAGGCAAATACAAGTTTGAGTATCGAAACTAAAGTCTGCTATGAACAGGACTGGCCCTGCCATCATCAAACTTTAGTAGCGGTAACTTTAGTAGCGGTAGTAGTCGGGCTTGAATGGACCTTCCACAGGCACATTGATGTAAGCCGCCTGCTCAGGAGTGAGCTTTGTCAGCTTTACACCCAGTTTATCCAAGTGCAGCCGCGCCACTTCCTCGTCCATTTTCTTGGGCAGCACATGGACGCCGATATCAAAGAGATCGGGAGTTGTCCAAAGAGCGATCTGAGCAATCACCTGATTGGTAAAGCTGGTGCTCATGACAAACGATGGGTGGCCTGTGCCGCAGCCCAGATTGACGAGCCTTCCCTCGGCCAGAATCAGGATCGAATTGCCACCGGGAAGCGTGTAGCGATCAACCTGCGGCTTAATCTCGACCTTGCGAATGCCCTTTGTTTTTTCCAACCACGCGATGTCGATCTCAAGATCGAAGTGGCCGATGTTACAGACAATGGCGTCATTTTGCATCTGTGCAAGGTGCTCGCCGCGAATCACATCTCGGCAGCCAGTGGCTGTTACAAAGATTTGGCCCCGGGAGGCCGCCTCTTCCATCGTGGTGACTTCGTATCCTTCCATTGCGGCCTGCAGGGCATTGATCGGGTCGACTTCGGTGACAATCACTCTGGCCCCGAGTGACCCCATGGCCTTCGCGCAGCCCTTGCCGACATCACCGTAGCCACAAACTACAACAACCTTGCCGGCCACCATCACATCGGTTGCCCGCTTGATCCCGTCGGAAAGGCTTTCGCGGCAACCATAAAGATTGTCGAATTTGCTCTTGGTGCAGGAGTCGTTGACATTGATGACGGGGAGTTTTAATTCGCCCGCTGCATGCATCTGATAGAGCCGGTGCACTCCGGTTGTCGTCTCTTCCGAAATGCCGCGGATACCGCCCAGCAGTTCCGGATATCTATTATGCACCATATTAGTGAGATCGCCGCCGTCGTCCAAAATCATGTTAAGCGGCTCGCCGTCATTAAAAAACAGTGTCTGCTCGATGCACCAATCAAACTCTTGATCGGTCATCCCCTTCCAGGCAAAGACTGGCACGCCCGTCTTGGCAATCGCGGCGGCCGCATGGTCTTGCGTCGAAAAAATATTGCAACTGCTCCATGTGACCTGTGCGCCCAGCTCCGTCAGCGTTTCGATGAGAACAGCGGTTTGAATAGTCATGTGCAGGCAGCCGGCCACGCGGGCACCAGCCAATGGCTTCGAGGATCCATACTTCTTGCGCAGAGACATCAGGCCCGGCATCTCATTTTCGGCCAACATGATTTCCTTGCGGCCCCAATCAGCAAGCCCGAGATCGGCAACTTTGTATGGCAGTCGGGTATCAACTTGAGACACAGGAACCTCCTAAAAAATGGCTGGGCGGAAAAATAAAAATACGAAGGACTATGGGGTGGTTCGTTCGGGAACCGTCACTCATCCGGACTCCCTCGCAGGAGCCTACCCAAATGATATACGGGAAACCGCATTTGACAGAAGATGGAAACTGAGGGCCTAAAAAAGGTTTGAAATTGCCTCTCGCACGGCCGCCACAAAGGCCCGGAGCTTTTTGGGGTCTTTGTGGCCGGGCGTCGATTCGACGCCACTAGCGGTATCCACTGCCCTCAGGCCCGTCGCGGCAATCGCCTCGGCCACGTTCTCGGGAGTCAGCCCGCCAGCTAACGCCATCGGTAAGGGCAGGGGTCCGGCGCGGGCCAAAGCTCTCCAGTCAACCGTGGCTCCCGTGCCTCCGAGTTGGCCGGCGGCCGTTTGACGGGAAACGCTGGCATCAACAATCACCATCGCCGGAGCTTGGCCGTAGGTTCTGGCCGCTTTGATCCACGCTCTGGCTACCCCCCAATCGCCAGCCTCTAGTCGTACCGCCCGGATCACCGGCAGTCCGGCCAACTCGAAGCAGAGCTGCGGTGGATCGTAGAGGGCATTTTCATCACCGATCAGTGGGCTCTTGGCCGCTGTCACTTGCTGGACCGGTTGAAGATGGCCGTGAAGCTGGATGGCATCGAGTCCCACAGCATGGGCAATTCTCAAAATCTCTTCGGCCGTTGCGCCAGCAAAGACGCCGACTCGCACGATGCCGCGCGGCACCGCAGCAGCAACACTTTTTGCCGCGTCTACGCTCAGACAGCGAGGCGAGCCGCTGACAAAGTTAAGGCCGATGGCATCGGCATCGGCCTCGGCCACCAGTTTCGCGTCGGTTGGCGTGGTCACGCCACAAATCTTTACTTTAAACAACGAATCGATCTTTCTTGCGTTGCAACCGGTAGATCCGGAGTCAACGGTTGTGGTTCGGCTCTTTTTACCAATCGGAAAAGTCTACGCGGTCAGTACGGGGTGCAGGAAGGTATGGTCAACGGTCGAAATGATACCTGTGAGAATGAAGCTCCGTTGTGGCGGCATTCCGCTCCCAAAATAGACACTCCGGAAACACGCCCGCGATGATCGCTCCTCGCCGTCACCCCTCGAACCGTCCTTTTCTGGCCGCCCCGCGCCCTGAGTTCTACCATCCAGCAAAGCTCATCGATACGGCGCTGCAGAGTTCCGAAAGGGCAATCCGTCGCGGCGAGGGAGTCGGCTTGGTCGTTGGAGCACCCGGCACCGGCAAGTCGCTGCTGTTGGCAAAGATTGCTGAGAGTGTGCGAGATGATTTTGATGTTGCCCTACTCTCGGGAGCAAGAATCTGCACGCGGCGTGCGCTGTGGCAATCGATTCTTGCCGAAGTTGGAGAGCCCTACAGGGGCATCGATGAAGCTGAACTACGAATCAATATGGTTGAGCGGATTCGCGGACTTGCTGCTACTGGAGCAGGTCTTGTCGTGCTCGTGGACGAAGCCCACACACTGCCCACGCGACTGATCGAGGAACTCCGACTGCTGACAAATGTTCCCACGCCACTGCCAGCGGTTCACATCATGCTGGCGGGCACATCTGAACTCGAAGAGATTCTGGCCGCACCAAAAATGGAGAGTCTCTCTCAGCGGATTGCAGTGCGCAGTTATCTGGAGCCACTTGAACATTCAGAAACACTCGCCTATCTGCGGACGCAAACCAGTGCGGCGGCCCTCAACTGGGATACACTTTTCGAGCACGGCTGTGATGATGCGGTCTTTACTGCATCTGATGGCGTGCCCCGGCTAATCAATCAGATTTGTGATCAGACGCTGGTGCTCGTCTCGCAGGCAGGCCGCCAGCGCGCAACACCGGCCGACATCGCCGCGGCGTGGCGTGAAATCCAGCGACTCCCTTCCCCTTCCGCACTCGGGCAGGCTCCGAATCAATCCTGGCAGGCACCGGCAGAGACAGTCGACTTTTTTGAGGATCGATTTTCTGCCGATGGCACTACGAACGACGCCCACA
>QWQJ01000012.1 GCA_003670865.1 Planctomycetota bacterium
AGCCAAAACATGACCCGGGCAGGCCACTCAATTAGCGGCAGACCGAAACAGCATGTCCAAACGTTCAAATGATCGAACTTGTTTTATTGTTTATCTGGAAACCTTTATCACAACTTTGGTTTTACTTCGCGCGATCGATCAAGATTCTGAGCCTCAACGATTACGGAAGTGCCATTGACCGGACTATCCTATATTGAGCTCTCATCGAGTCATCGGTGCAGCGCGTATCAGTGAGCTTCCAGATCTTCGGCGGAGCGGCGACATACGTGAGGCGATGTCTGCCTTGCCCACGTCGGACGGCCCCAACATCAGCATCCTGCGAGCCGATGCGGGCATCCAACTGCGGCGCAGCACCATGTGCGACTCCACGCCTGCGCCACCGATGGCATTTGTATATCGAGCCCCGCCGGGCCGCCCATGTTCCTACCGGCCCGGCCTGAGTTTAATGGTTGAGGAAAGTTCATGGCGTATTATATTGTGTACGGGTGATCGAAGTCACTTTGTTGCAAGTGGTGTTGCGTCTCTCCTGTTCCGGAACTCGCTCGAGCGAACTGCCCATGCGGCACATGTCAGAACCTGCCGCTCTTGATCGTAGAAACGCGATTGTCGTCATCATTCTGGCGGTCTGTGCCGCTTCGATCGGAGCGGCCGCCGAGACCGCGCCTGTCCAGACGACGGAGTTCACGTTTGAGGATTTGAAGCTCAAGGTCCCCGCCGGGTTTACCGTCACTCGGGTGGCGGGGCCGCCGCTGGTCGATCGGCCTGTGTCGGTGTCGTTCGACGAAAATGGCGGGCTCTATGTTGCCGATTCAAGCGGATCAAACAAACCGCTCAGGGAGCAACAGGACGATCCGCAGCACAAGGTCTTGCGACTGGAGGACACCGACGGTGACGGTGTCTTCGACCGCCGCACGGTGTTTGCCGACAAGCTCATGATGCTCCAGGGCACGCAGTGGTACAGGGGCTCACTCTATGTTGCCGCTCCGCCGAAGATCTGGAAGCTCACCGATACCAACAACGATGGCGTGGCCGACGAACGCGTGGAGTGGTTCGACGGCAAGGTGCCACTCAGCTGTGGCAATGATGTGCATGGCCCGTCTATCGGCCGCGATGGTCGCCTCTACTGGTGCAAGGGGGAATTCTCGCCGCAGGTTCATGATCTGCCCGGGAGACCGGGCTGGAAGTCGAAAGCGGCGCATGTCTTTCGGGCCCGGCCGGACGGCACCGATCGCGAGATGGTCATGACCGGCGGGATGAATAACCCCGTCGAACTTGCTTTCACGCCGTCGGGCGAGCGGATTCTCTCGGCAACATTCATCTCCAACGATATGGGAGGCGGCCGCGACGGCCTCATCCACGCGATCTATGGCGGCGTCTACGGCCGCGAGCACGGCGTCTTGGACGGCCACGAGCGGACGGGCGATCTTCTGTCGCCAATGCTCTCGATGGGCGCAGCAGCGCCCTGCGGCACTCAGCTCCTTGTGTCGCGGTCACTGGGCGACGATCTGGCCGGCAACCTGTTTGTTTGCGCGTTCAATCTGCGGACGGTATTCCGTAATGTGCTCACATCGACCAACGGCACGTTCACAACGGTGAGCACGCCGTTCGTCACGGGCGACTCATCCGACTTTCATCCCACCGACGTCCATGAAGACGCCGATGGTTCGCTGCTGGTCATCGATACCGGCGGCTGGTACAAGATTTGTTGCCCAACATCGCGGGTCGAGAAGCCGCAGGTGCTCGGGGCTATCTATCGCATTCGTCGCGCGGGCGCAGAGCCTGTAAAGGATCCGCGAGGCCTCGCCCTTGACTGGCCGACAATTGCCCCGCTCCAGCTCGCCCATCTGCTCGCCGATGCGCGGCCGGCAGTTGCAGAACGGGCCGGTGACGCCCTCGCGTGCATCGGCGTGCGGGCCGTCGACGCCATCAAGCAGTTCCTCATCGATTCGCCATCGCCGGCCGCTCGGCAGAACGCTGTGTGGGCGCTATCGAAGATCGACGGGCCAGAGGCCCGAACCGTCATACGCATGGCGTTAACCGACAAGGCTGCCGAAGTCCGTCATGCGGCGTCCCATGTGGCGGGGCTCCATCGCGATGCAGAGGCTGTCGGGGCACTGGCAGCGGTGCTCGCGGGAGACGATGCTGGTTCGTCTCGTGCGGCTGCCGAAGCGATTGGCCGGCTGGCAAGCGTGGCGGGCGTTCAGGCCGTGCTGGCGGCGATGCCCAAGGCAATGTCGCGGTCACTCGAACACTCGTTCATCTACGCCCTCATCGAGGCAGCGCGGCCGGAGCCGCTGCTAGCCGCGCTCGACTCCCCTCATCCACAGGTGGTGCGGGCCGCGATCTACAGCCTCGACCAGATGGCTTCGCGGCTAACGGCTCCAGTACTCTCGCGCGATCGATTGCTCCCGCTCTGCGGATCGATCGAGCCACTGGTGCGCGATGCAGCCTGGTGGGTCGTATCGCAGCACCCCGACTGGGCCGAATCGCTTGCGGGCAGTCTACAAGCTCAGCTCAAACGGGCGGCTACCTCCGGCCCCGAGGAGGCAGACGGGATCATCGCGATGGTTGCCCGTCTCACGGTCCGACCGGCCGCCGCCGCTGCGATCGCCGCGGTCTACACCGAAAGCCATGGAGCAGAGACCGCAGCGATGCGGAGAGCGGCGTTGGCCGTGATGCGGACAGCGCGGCCGGCCGCCACGCCGAAGTCTTGGTTTGACCCGCTGGCCGCCATGCTCGCAGCGGGAACAGATCAGGCGTCGGTCGACGAAATGTCAGCGGCGCTAAAGACGCTTGCAGGGCTGTCGCTCGACCCCGTGCAGCGAGCAGCCATCAGGCCAACGGCTTTGGCGATTGCGACTGCGCCGTCATCGCCGCCGCGGGCCTGTGCACTGGCGCTTCAGGTGGCTGGCGCTGCGGATGCTCCTCTGCCGCCAACGCTTGCCGACCGACTCATCGGCATGCTTTCGGCCGGAGACGCCGCCGGGGTCTCGCCGCTCGACCGTTCCGCGGCCGCTGCGGCGCTGGCGGCGTCAACGCTCGACGACGCCTGCCTCGGCCAGATCGCTTCCTCGTTGGCAACGCTGCTTGGCAATGATGCCTCCACGCTCCTTCCCGCATTCACTAGAAGGGGGAGCGGTTTGCTTGTGGCAGCGGTCGAAGCGATCAGCCGCGGTGCCAAGCCGGAGTCAATCGACCGGGCCACCGTCGCCGCCGCCGTGGCAGCATTGCCGGCTGAGAGTCGTCACACTGGTCAAAAACTACTCGATCGAATCGATGCAGCTCGCGCCGCCGAGCGGCAGACATATGCAACGCTCGCAGCGTCGCTCCCGGATGGAGACGCCGCCCGCGGCAAAACGGTCTTCGCATCGAACAAGGCCGCCTGTACGGCTTGCCATGCGATGACAGGGATCGGAGGTCGAATTGGGCCCGACCTGACGACAATCGGCGCGATTCGCATGCCGTCGGATTTACTTGAGGCGATCGTGTTGCCGAGCGTGGCGTTTGTGCGAACCTATGAGCCGGTCGCCATCGTCACCGACGACGGCCGGGCGTTCAGCGGTATCATCCGCGACGAAACGGCGACCGACATCGTGGTCCAGACAAGTGCGACGGCCACAGAACGCATTGCCCGTTCAAACATTGAGTCGCTTGAACTTGGCACGGTGTCGCTCATGCCGAAAGGTTACGACTCACTGCTCTCGCTACAGGAACTTGCCGATCTTGTGGCCTATCTCTCGCATTCACAATAAACAGTCGTGAGGAGCATGGCCCATGCAGAACCACGATGAACGGCTCTCGCGGAGGGATGCTGTGGGACGTATCGCGGCGGTCGGGTCTGCCACGCTCCTCACGCACGGCGGCCGCCCGCTCGCCGCTGAGGCCCCGTCGTTGATCGTCACAGAGAACGCCCGACCAGGCACCCGCGACTGGATGCTCACACACGTGCACATCGACAACGGGAAACGGAGCATCGCTGCAGAGGGCTACTGCTCTCACAGGAGTATCCGTGTCGGCGAGACGCTGTCTATCTTTATAAGCACCCGGCCCGCCAGCCGTTGTACGCTCCAGATCTATCGCACGGGCTACTACGGTGGCGACGGGGGCCGGCTCATGGCCGACCTCGGTGAGTGCGAAGGAACCGAGCAGCCCGATCCGCCGCTTGGCGAGAAGCGGCTGCGGCGGTGTGAGTGGAAGGCGAGTGTGAAACTGAGAATTCCTGCCGACTGGCCCAGCGGTGTCTATGTCGGCAAGCTGACGAGCCGTGACAACGGCCTGCAGAGCTACGTGATCTTCATTGTGAAGGATGATCGGCCCTCTGACTTTCTCTTTCAGTGCAGCGATCTGACGTGGCAGGCGTACAACCGCTGGCCGAAGCAGTGTGCCCTCTATGACGACGGCAAGACCGACTGGTACTGGGGGCCTCACGTGCGGGTGAGCTTCGACCGACCGTACGGCAAGTACTACCACCTTGTCGATCAGCCGCTTTCGACCGGCTCAGGCGAATGGTTTCTGTGGGAGTTTCCCCTCGCGCATTGGTTAGAGTCGCAGGGCTACGATGTCTCGTATGTCTCAAACCTAGACACCCACTCCGATCCGGAGAGGCTGCTTCGGTCACGGGGATTCTTGAGCGTTGGGCACGACGAATACTATACGATTGAAATGTTTCGTAACGTGCAAGCGGCGATCGCCGCGGGCGTGAGCGTCGGATTCTTCTCAGGCAACGCGGTCTTTGGCAAGGTGAGGCTCGACGAAGCAATGAATAGGTTTGAGCGGGTGGGTGTATTCGGGCCGCCACAAGGCACAAAGCAGTTCGCGGCGATGGCCACGCTGCCACACGAGCGACCCTACGGCAATGAGCTGATGGGGGCTCATTCGACCGGCGAGATCGTCCGCACCGATCCCTGGATCTGCACGGCCCCTGACCACTGGATTTATAACGGCACCGGCATGAAGCAGGGCGATCAACTTCCGGGCGTGATCGGCTGGGAGTTTCATGGCGATCCTGCGCCGATCCCCGGTTTGGAGATCATCGCAACAGGGCCGCCGGGGGCTGGTAAGAACGCTTACACGGCCACGGTCTATCCCGGACCGAAGGGCAATATCGTGTTCAATGCCGCCACTTGCTGGTGGGCTGACGGCGTGGCATCGCCCCCCGGGTATGTGCGTCCCGAGGGCCCCCAAGGCCCGCACCGGCAGCTGCAACAGATTACGAAGAATGTCCTTGAACGGATGATTGCCACTCATTGACGCCGTGCCAAAAGAGGATCCCATGAATCATCAAGACGCCACTAAGCAAACATTTGATTTGAGTGCCGCCGTTCATGAAGTTCACCGCCGGATCGGCCACGATCGGCTCAGAATTGACTGCATTGGCAGTTCATTTACAGCCCCAAACAGTTTGACTTGATTCGCTTACTTAGGGAGCGAAACGACACATTGGTGCGACTGGAGGAAGTGCTGACAGGCCAACTCATGGACGAAGCGATCTTCCTCCGCAAAAAACATGTGGCCAATGCACCCTCATCTCTCCCGCAAAAGCCGTCTACTGTGACGACAGCCTCCGTCTGATCTCGGCCAGTCGTTCGGCGAGATCTCGCTCGTAGCCGCGATCAGTCGGTTCGTAGTAGCGTTTCTCGACGCCCAGATAGTCCTGCGCGGCGATGCCGTCGGGAGAGTCGTGCGAGTAGGTGTAGCCTTCGCCATGACCGAGTCGCTTGGCCCCTGCATAGTGCTTGTCTTGCAGGTGACGCGGCACGGGAATCACGCTCTTGTTTTGAACATCGCTTCTGGCGGCTGCAATGGCCAGCGTGCAGGCATTGCTCTTGGGGGCGATCGCTAGGTACGTCACCGCTTGAGACAAGGTGAGCTGGCATTCCGGCAATCCAACAAACTCTGTCGCCTGCATCGCCGCGACGGCAATCATCAAGGCCCGCGGATCGGCATTGCCTATGTCCTCGCTGGCTAGAATCACAAGCCGCCTGGTGAGAAAGCGAACGTCCTCTCCCCCTTCCAGCATCCGCGCCAGCCAGTAAAGACCAGCATCGGCGTCACTGCCGCGAATGCTTTTGATCAAAGCACTCGCGCAATCGTAATGCGTGTCGCCGGAGTCGTAAGCAATTCCCTTACGCTGCACACTTTCTCGAGCTAATTCCAGCGTGAAGAGCAGCGGCCGCTGCGAGCTTGACAGGATGCCAATTTCCAAAGCCCCCAGAGCCCGTCGCGCGTCGCCGTCAGAAGTTTCTACAAGAAACTCGACCGCCTCGGCACTCAAGGTCAACTGTTCGCGACCCAGTCCATGATCTCGATCGGCCACGGCCCGCTTGAGCACCTGCGCAATCTCGTCTCGCGACAAGGCTTCCAACTCAAACAACCGACTGCGACTTACCAGCGCCGACGTGAGCGCAAAAAATGGGTTTTGCGTCGTTGCACCGATCAATGCGATCACGCCGCTTTCGACATCGGGCAGCAAGACATCCTGCTGCGATTTATTGAAGCGGTGGATCTCATCGATGAAAAGGCAGGTGTGCTGGCCGTCGTCTTCCAACCGACGGCGAGCCGCCTCCAACACCTCACGCAGTTCCTTGACGCCCGAAGCTGTGGCCGAGAGCTCAATGAATCGACGCTTTGTTTCATGTGCGATGATTTCAGCGAGTGTTGTCTTTCCGACGCCGGGAGGCCCGTACAGGATCACCGAGCCGAGCCGATCGGCCTCGATCAACCGACGCAGCAGCATCCCCTTCCCCACCACCTTTTCCTGGCCGATGTAATCTGCCAGCCGACGCGGCCGCATCCGCGCTGCCAGCGGCGCAGCACGGGCAACATTGGCTGCCCGAGAGGCACTAAAAAGATCGTTCATGACAGTATCTCTCTGGGTGAGTCTCTGGCGACTGCCTCAAGCACTCTAGCCCGTCCACACAAACTCAATCGCCGCATCGATCTCTGGCGACAGGCTCTTTTGCACGGGGCATGCATGGGCTGCCTGCTCCAGCAGCAAACGCTGGGGGTGATCCGCTGGCAAAGGAATCGTCAGCCGCGTTCGCAGCGAGGCGATGCGCCGCGGCGGGACGGTGCTCATCTCCTTGAGCGTCTCAGCTTTCATGCCGGCTAGGTCGATGCCATGCCGCTGGGCAGCGATTCCCATGATCGTCATCATGCAGGCTCCGAATGCCACGGCCACCAAATCGGTTGGTGAAAAGCTCTCTCCCTTGCCGTGGTTATCCAGTGGCGCGTCGGTGACGAGCGTGGCCTGTGAGGGACCGTGCTCCGCGCGGCATCGCAGCTGTCCTTCATAGAGTGTACTGACGCTGACCATTGATCTTTTCTCCAGGTGGGGTCTTGGGCGCAAAGGGTAAAAGCAGTAAAAAGCTAGCCGGGTGGGCCTGCTTTTTGAAACAGACTACCATGCAGTCAAAGAGAACCTATGGGATTCCGTACCCTCAAAGCCTGTGTTGATGCCCTCCGCCGCGAGAAGCAGCTTGTTGTGATCGATCATCCGGTCGATCCTGATCTGGAAATTGCTGAAGTCCAGCGGCGGCTGTTTCGCGGTGGTGGCCCGGCGGTGCTGTTCAGTCATCCGCGGGGCTCAGGCTTTCCGGTCTTGGTGAATCTCTATGGAACGCAGCGGCGAGTCGAGCGAATCTTTGCTGACTCACTTGACCGCGTCAAACGACTTGTAGAACTTAAAATTGACCCCACAGCAGCGCTCAAAAAACCGTGGCGTTATTGGCGTTCACCCTACGATGCACTTTCCATGCTGCCCAAACGCCGGCGCAGCGGTCCTGTGCTGGCCCACGAAATTCCGCTCTTGAGTGTGCCGCAGGTGACGAGTTGGCCCGGCGATGGCGGGCCATTTATCACGCTACCAGCGGTCTACACCGAAGATCCCGATCGGCCCGGCACGCAGCACTCAAACATCGGCATGTATCGGGTGCAACTTGGTGGCAACTCCTATGAGCCAAACCGTGAGATTGGCCTGCACTACCAGCTCCACCGCGGCATCGGCGTGCATCACGCGGCGGCCCTGCGACGTGGCGAGCCGCTCAAGGTTTCGATCTTTGTTGGCGGCTCACCGGCCCTTGCTGTTGCGGCGGTCATGCCGCTGCCAGAGGGCCTTTCAGAACTCACATTTGCCGGCGTGCTGGCCGGCCATCGCATTGGGATGATCGCGCGAAAAAATAGACCCGCCATCTATGCCGAATCCGACTTTGTCATTGAGGGCACGATTCTACCGGGGGCTACTAAACCCGAAGGGCCGTTTGGCGACCACCTTGGTTATTACTCTCGACAGCACCAATTTCCCGTCATGCAAGTCGAGCATGTTTGGCACCGCGAGGGGGCCATCTGGCCGATCACCGTCGTGGGCCGACCGCCGCAAGAAGATACGCTATTTGGCTGGCTGGTCCATGAACTCACTGGCCCCATCATTCCCACCGTGCTGCCGGGGGTGAAGAGCGTGCATGCGGTCGATGCCTCCGGCGTGCACCCCTTGCTGCTGGTTGTTGGCAGCGAACGCTATCTGCCGTGGCAAGCCTCTTCGCGGCCCGCAGAACTTCTCACGCAAGCAGCAGCGATCCTTGGACAGGGGCAACTCTCGTTGGCAAAATACTTGCTGATTATCTCGCAGGGAGATGCACCGGGTCTGGATGCCGGTGAGATTCCAGCATTTCTCAAGCACTTACTGGAGCGGGTTGATTGGCGTCGCGACTGTCACTTCCAGACTGAAACATCGATCGACACGCTCGATTATTCCGGTAGCGGTCTCAACACAGGCTCAAAGCTGGTTGTCGCAGCTCGAGGGCCAGCAGTGCGTTCGCTCAAGTGCGAATTGCCGACAGGCTGGTCACTGCCGGCTGGTTTTTCTGCACCGCGAGTCTGCCTGCCCGGAATCGTAGCCGTGACGGGGCCGCCGATTGAGCCCGCGTCGACCCTGGCCTCGCCAAACGGCAGCGATGCTGCGATCTGGCAATTGGCCGCATCGGCTCCTTGGGCAGCAGATGTGGAACGGTTTTGCCAAGCGATTGAACCCGATCATCCGCTCTTTGACTGGCCTTTGATTGTGGTGGTGGACAACAGCACTTGGACAGCCGCTTCACTTCAAAATTTTCTCTGGGTAACGTTCACTAGATCCAATCCCGCCGCCGATGTGCATGGCGTCGGCTCTGTGGTCCATCAAAAACACTGGGGCTGTCGAGGACCGCTGGTCGTTGACGCTCGACTCAAGCCGCACCACGCGCCGCCCATGGAAGAAGACAAAACAGTCTCAGCCCGCATCGACACAATGTGCATGACAGGCGGCCCACTGGCAGGCATTTGCTCGTAATCGATGGCTTCATGGCAGCGGCGCTGAATACAATCAACGCCAGGTGGAAGCCAGCTAAGGCCGTCGCAGGGGTTCAGGCGATCGAAGCGATACGAATCTTTGTTGAGATCGATCGATGGCCGGTGCGGCGGCGGTAGTTTTTGCGGCGACGAAACTTTTGCACATAGAGTTTCTCGCCCTGCACCAGACCCAAGATCTCTGCTTTGACGGTCGCCCCCTTCACGGTCGGCGCACCCAGCGTCAGTTGGCCAGCTTTGCTCACCGCCAAGACTTCATCGAATACCAATTCGGCACCCGCTGGCATGTGGCGAAAATCAATTTCCAATTCCTGGCCTTCACGCACCCGGTATTGCCGACCGCCGTCCACCACGATTGCGTAGTGATGGCCTGTGCCAGGCGTTGTTGCCGCAGGGGTGCTAGGAACGCTTTGTGAAGGTGCCTTGGCCATAGCTAAAGTCCGATTCTTGTAGGGTGAAAACTCATTCGATCGCTCGCGAACCTATTTTTCACGAGTTTCGGAGTCTAACGACAACAGGCAAGCGGGTCGAGTGGTGTGAGAAAAGCCCCGAGAGACTCCCTTCTCGGGGGCTTCTGACTCGTCCAGTCGGCTTTGTATCAGGGGAACCGCACCAACCGGCTGTTGGAGTCCCAAGCCTCAAACACAAGGTGCTCCGGAGAAACGCTCTCTTTTCCCGTCACGTGCAACTGCATGTGAACGGCATCTTCAAACTGAGCAATTTCACGCCGCTTGCGATTGTTGATCCACGTTGCCACTTCCTCGTGAACGGTCACATTCAGCCGCGTGATATCGTCCCTCATCGCAGAGAGCTGCAGCGTCCGCATGACCTCGATCGACATGCTCTCGGCCGTCTTGACCATGCCTGTGCCGATGCAGGTCGGACAGTCTCGAAAAATACTTTTTCGTAGCGACGGCCGGATGCGTTGCCGGGTCATTTCGATCAAACCAAATGGACTGGTGCGAAGAATTTTTGTGCGGGCACGATCCCGCTTCATGGCGTCGTAAAGAGCCTTCTCCACGCCGCGTCGATACCGTTCACGGCGCATGTCAATAAAGTCGTTGACGATCACGCCGCCAAGATCTCGCAGTCGTAATTGACGGGCAATCTCCTTAGCTGCAATCAGATTCATCTGATAGGCATTTTCCTCCGCTGATTTCTCAGTGCGGAAGCTGCCCGAATTGACATCGATCGCCACGAGCGCTTCGGTTTGATCAATCACGATTGAGCCGCCGCCCTTGAGCGGGACTTTTCGCTGATGAATGCGAAGAATCTCTTCCTCCAGGCCGTAGCGATGAAAGAGCGGCTCTTTCCCTTCATAGAGCTCCAGGCGATCGACGTACTTTGGCATCACGAGTTCTAAAAACTCTCTAGCCCGTTCGTAGGCAGCCGGCTCATCGATGAGAATTCGTCCCACATCTTCCGTGAACATGTCGCGGATGGTGCGGATAATCATGTCGCTTTCCTGATAAATATCGATTGGCGCGGAATACTTTCGCATCCGTCGCACAATCGACTTCCAGAGTCGCAGCAGGTACGTCATGTCTCTGGCCATCTCCGACTTCGTGCGCTCTGTGCCAGCCGTTCGCACCACAAACCCAACCCCCTTAGGAGGCTTGAGCTCGAGCATGATGTCACGCAGAACGCGACGGTCGTGTTCGTCGTCGATCTTCTTTGAGATACCTACGCGACCCAGCGGCGGCATTAAGACCAGGTAGCGGCCGGGAATCGAAATGTAGGTTGAGAGCGTCGGCCCTTTGGTGCCAAATCCCTCTTTGATCACCTGCACAAGCACCTCGTCACCGCGACGCAAAACGTCTTGAATCGGTGGCTTTACGCGAGGTCTGTCGCCAAGTCGTGGTCGCCGCTTAACAGCAGTTTGTAGGCGGGCGTCGGCATCTGCTTCCCCCGATTCTTCGACGCTTGCCACATCACCGCGTCCGGATGGCTCAACTATGTCAAACGCCTTGTCCGGATCAAGACCGCCTTGCCGGTAATACTGCGGTTCGATGTCGCTGATATGGAGAAAGCCGTTGCGACCCACGCCAAAATCGACAAACGCAGCCTGGATGCTCGGCTCGATATTGACGATCCGCCCCTTGTAAATATTTCCGACATAGTTGTCCTGACTGGTTCGCTCTACGTAGAGCTCCTCCAGCACGCCGTCTTCCATGATGGCAATCCGGCACTCTTCCGGCTGCGACACATTGATCAACATTTCCTGTTTCATGAACGTTTCCTTTTCATTCTTTGCTATTGTCCTTCCCGCCTAAACGGCGGTGTCGCACAAGGCGACTGCCTGAGCAAGTAACCGCCGCAACTGATCGCGCAAATAGGCTTTCACTTCTTGCGCACCGTCCATCGACAGCGCCTTCTCGGCAATGACGCGGCATTCGGCGACCGAAACACTTCGGCACACCTGCTTGACTTCTGGAATTGAACTAGGCGGCACACTCAGCTGCCGCAATCCAAGCCCAAGAAGCAGCTGCGTGTACATCACGCTGCCGCTCATCTGACCACACACATTGGCTGACACACCGGCCTCACGAGCCACATCGAGCGAGCGTTGCAGTAAACGCAACACTGCTGGATCCGATGCGTTGTAAAGATCGGCTACGTCCTTATTGCCCCGATCGACCGCCAGCGTGTACTGGATCAGGTCGTTGGTGCCGATCGATATGAAATCGACTTCCTTGATAAAAACATCGAGCATCATCACGGCGGCTGGCGTCTCTACCATCATTCCCACCGGCATCGTGCGATTAAACGCGATGCCGTGTTCGGCCAGATCTTCCATCACATCGGCCAGCACCATACGGGCCTGCCGCAATTCGACAATCGTTGAAATCAGTGGAAACATCACCCGCACATCCCCGAGCGCACTGGCTCGCAGGATCGCCCGCAGTTGCGTGCGGAATTGCGGCAATTGCCGCAGCGAAAGCCGGATGCTGCGCAGACCCAAGCAGGGATTACGCTCCTCTTCAGGCGTTGTCGCCGTGCGCATCTTGTCGGCGCCTAGGTCAAGCGTGCGGATCACGACAGGCTTTCCAGGCATCGCCCGCACCACCTCACTGTAGGCGGCGAAGTGGTCTTCCTCTGTGGGTTCTCGCGGACTGGTCAAATACAAAAACTCGGTGCGGTAGAGCCCGATTCCGTCGCAGCCACGGCTCAAGCACTGCTGGGCCTCACTGGGAAATTCGATGTTGCCTGTGATCTGCACACGGACTCCGTCGAGCGTCTCGGCCGGCAGATCGCGGAGCAGGCTCAAGCCCACAGCCACCGTTTTTGCCGCCTCCAGTTCCAGCCTGTAACGGGCAATCGTTTCTTCGTCGGGCTGGAGAATCACGATTCCCTGATTGCCGTCCAGAATGACCGGCTCGCCCCCCGACACATCAGCTAAAAATGGCCCCAGTCCTACGACTGCGGGAATCTCGAGTCCCTCGGCCACGATCGCCGTGTGGCTGCCGGGGCCACCGAGTTCGGTGGCAAACCCCTGCACGAAGCGACGGTCGAGGTTGGCTGTTTCGCTGGGCGTTAGATTGTGAGCCAAGACGATGACCGGCTGCGAGATGGCGGCCAGTGTTTCGCGGCGCTGGCCGAGCAGATTACGAAGTAAGCTTTTTTCGATGTCGTAGATGTCGTGGGCACGCTGCGAGATGTGGTTGTCGAGCCCCTGAAAGACCTTGGCGTAACGCCTCAGCGTGCGACTGACGGCATACTCTGGCCACCAATTACGGTCGCGGACGGCGCTGATCAATTCTTGCTGCAGGCGTTCGTCGTGCAGCATTGCCAAGTGGGCTTCAAAGATGGCGGCATACTGCTCGCCTAGCTCGGCATGGACGGCATCGCGATTGCGGGCGATTTCCATCGCCGTTTCTGCCACCGCTTTGGAAAGCCGTTCTAGTTCAGTGTCAACGGCACTGCGGGCGACAAAGCGACGCGGAATCCGGAAGCCCTCGCTATCCAAAACGAGTGCTTCCCCAATAGTGACGCCGGGCGAGACGGCAATGCCTTGAAGTTTTAACATCGGGCGCATGTTGCTCGCCGGCAGCAAAGACCACCGCAGAGAGATCGCATCGTCACGATCGAGGCAGCAGGTTCTTCACCCCGCGTCGATCCGACTGCGATCAAAATCCCTACAGGCCTCGCGCCGAGCGGCTCGATGCGGCTCCTTTTTCTGTTTTTACAAAACTGTTTTTTGGTTTGAAACGCTAAGCGTTTTCATGTTCGTTAAAATTCCGCTCGAAGAGATGTCCGATCGCCTCAAGCGCTTGCTGTGCATCTGGGCCAGTTGCTTCGACCACCAATCGGGTTCCAGCCTCGGCGGCTAGCATGAGCACATCCAGAATGCTCTTGCCGTCGACTCGCTGTGACTCGGCAACCAACTCGATCCGCGACTGCCACCTCCGAGCCTCTCGCGCCAATAGATCGGCCGGCCGGGCATGCAAGCCCTGCTGGATACCGACCACAACCTCTCGCGAAAGGGTTTCCGCACTCATACCGAACGTTCTTTCTTGAATCCTGCAATGAATTGAGCCCCACTTGCTCACGACACCATGCCGTGACTATCGGCCTCCTCCAAGAGTTGCTGGATCTCGGTCGGCCCCTTGGCCGACTTGAGCACCTTACAAAAAGCTTCGTCACGCAACTGTCGAGAAATATTCTCCAAAGCCCGTAAGTGATCGCCCGGACGATCCGGTGGCGAAACAAGTAGGAAGAAGAGCCGCACAGGCTCACCATCCAGGCTTTCAAAATTAATTCCCTCCGGACTGACCGCAACTGTTCCGACGAGCCGATTCACGCTGGGATGCTTGGTGTGAGGAACGGCCACTCCGCGGCCGATCCCGGTGCTACCGAGATCCTCACGCTTCATGATCGCCTTGACGATACTCTCCAATTCCCCTGCGGCAATCTTGCCCGCATCGACAAGCGACTGAGCCATTTCGCGAATGACACCCTCTTTGGTGTTCGCCACGACGGTTGAACGAATGGCATCAGCCGCTACAAAATCTGAAAACTTCATGCTTCTTTACTCTCCGAAGACCAGCGCGTGTTTTCCACGTGCTTGTGGTCCCGGACTTTTTCCTTGTGCTTTCTGAGTTGTTGTTCTAGTTTTTGTACCGCTCCATCAACGCTCCGCCAGAGGTGGCCGGAAAGTTCGTGGCTCACCATGTCGTGGTAGTGCTCCGCTGAAGCCACGATCTCGACGGTTGGCAACGAAGAGTTTTTGAGATCGACGGTGACATTGAGAGCAGTGAGGCGATCAAAATACCGTTTTAAACGCGCTACCTTCGCCGTGATTTTGGACTGGGAGGCAGGGCTTAGATGGCCGTGTCTCGCTGAAACATGAATTTGCACCCGGGCATTCCTTTTAATCGCAGGAAAAGCTGCTTCATAAGAGCCTAAAGCAGCCAATAAAAACCAACGAATGAATCCTATCACTCACCGTGCAGCTTCGACAAACTGCCCGCGCCGCTCGGCCAGACGGCGCAAAAAGCCGAGTCTGGCCCCCCCCGGCTTACCGCGATCCGGCCTCGACGGCCCTGGAGTTTCCAGCCGACCAGCGAATAGGCTCTTTCTGCGATTGGCTTTTCCACCAGACAACGCCGTCGTGACGCAAACCGGGTAGGCCTTCGGGCCGATACCGTAGGGCGTCACCCTGTGAGGGCTGCACGATCTCGCACAAACACTTACTGGCATAGCGGCGAACCACTAGGTGGGGGTCATCAAGTGACTCAACGAGCGTCTTGTCCGCCCCAGCTGCCAATTCTTCGTCTGAAAAACCTTG
This sequence comes from Planctomycetota bacterium, assembly GCA_003670865.1. GTDB lineage: Bacteria > Planctomycetota > Planctomycetia > Pirellulales > UBA1268 > BAIKAL-G1-2R. The sequence goes on from QWQJ01000012.1 coordinate 15,128, forward strand.
GGCCATGGCCCAGAGCTTTTTTGCCGTGTCAGGCGGGGACTGATTCGAAAAAGCCTGCCGTAATTTTTCCGTCGCATTGGCCCCACGGGCAAGGGCCAGCGTCACAGTCGATTTTTCCAGCCTCAACCACTGCTGCGGTTCGAGTTTTTGGCCGGGTAACTCGGCGCAAAGCAGTTCGACCAGTGGTTCAAATTCCCCGAGGAGTGCCAGCGTTTCTACCGCCACCATTCTATTTTCAGCCCGACGATCAACGGCCATCTCAGCGAGAACCGTCACCAGCGATTCGGGCGCGGCGGGTTCTGCAGGAGCCAATTTCTTGACCATCGCCTCGCATGCTCCCCTGATGAGCTTGTCGCTGCGCGGAGGGGATCGCGACCACTCCGGTGATTTGTGCAGCCCCACAACGGTAACGACCTTGGGCCGCTGACTGTTCCACTCCATATGGCTACTGGATTCCAGCATGCCAGCGGGTGCAATGCCCTGCAGCAAGCCGTTGTCGACGGTGGCCGCGAGGCCATTGGCTTGCGATTTCCACGTCAGCCCGCCTGCTACCGATGTAGTGATGCCCGCATTCACTTCAAGGGTCGTCGGCTGGGTTGGAACTCGGGCTCGCGAGATCTCAACATGCATCGCCACCGGCTGCAGCAGACCTGCCGTTACCGTGCCCGACATTTCCCCCACTTTGATTCCTAAACGCGAGTCTCTGCGAGTCGATTGTGCCACCGCGCGACCAAAGATAATTTCGATCCGCGGAGTGCCGTCGGTATCAAAGCTGAGGGTTGCCCGGGTGCCAGCCAGCAAGCGAATCCTTACGTCGCGGACGGTGATCTCTGGATGAAATCCAGGCGGCACGAGCAGGTCTTCGCGAACGTCCATCAACGCACCGGCTGGAAATGGCACCCATGTCGACTCGCCATTCTCAACTATTTTATGCAAGAGAAGGCCCTCGCTACCCACAAATCCTTGGACGACTGCCCCCGGCGGTGCTTTTATCCCCGGAGCAACTCCCGGAGCAGCGACCGGCAAAATGGGTTCCCCGGCGGCCGGCTCCGTCGGTGCAATCAATGGATCAGCCGCGGCAATCGCCAGGGCGTCTCCTTGCGGCACCCGCGGGGCCGCAAGAACCGCTGGGCTGGCTGGCTCAACTGCTGGTGTCGCTCTGGGTGTCGGTGGTGCTACTGGAGTTGGCAGCGAAGGCGCGACAGGCAGCGAAGGCGCGAGAGCGACGCCTTGGGGTTCTGGATCGAGCAGGTCGTTTTTGAGTTCTGTATTGAGCGGTTCATCCTGAATCTCTGGTTCTGGTTGCGTTGCAACTGCCGCGTCATCATCCGCTACGACTGCCACTGCATGGGCTGCCTCCGGCTCGACTTCTTGGGCCCTCGGTCCCGAGTTCTCCTTCTGGCGTTTGCCTCGCTGCTTGACGACGACGACCCACAGCACAGCAATAAGCGCCAGCAGCAAACAGATCGCGAAAAAAACGAGGATCCAAGCAGCTCGTGAGGACTTCACTGGCGGCGACGAGCGCAAAGGGGTGAGAACAACAGAGTGTGTTTTTGGATCAAAGAGAATCGCATCGTTCGAAAGAGTTTCGTTTGCATAGGAGGGGGTGCTGGCTTGATCAGCCGAGGTTACCATCGAGTCGCTCACGGCGATTGCGTCTATAGGTTGATGCGCATTGGCCATCGATTCGAAGTGCGGTGATTGCGTCGCTATTGCATCCCTGCGATGCGTGATGGCCATGAACAAGCGATGTCTTCCCGACGGATCCAGTGCCGGAAATAATGGCTCAGTGGCCTGCGGATCGCGAGCCATGTCGGCCAGTAAATTGTGGCAGGCAGCTACCTCGGCCAGATGCAAATCAGAGGCCAGGCAGATCCGTTCGAACTCTTCAAGCCTGTCTGCCGGCATCGTGTTGTCGAGATACTCGGCGACAGAGTTGGCATCGTCCGCGAGCCCTCGGCTTTCCAATCGCGGGGCTGAGAGTGTGGCCAGTTCACCAATCCGGCGAATCCGCTCGAGGAGTTGCCCAGCGGCTAGGCTGGCATGGACCTTATCCGTCAGCTCTTTTTGCTGGTCGGCGGGGAGGACATTGTCGAGCCAGGCCAAAAGTGTCCGCAGGGTGAGTCGCATTGAAGAGTTCTCCGCTTTTTCACCACAATTGCCTATTGCAACCGCTTTCGAAAACCCAAAGTGGGTCTTTTATCCCGTCCAGCGATCCAAACCCCGTGGCGCTGCGTAAAGAAATGGCGAGGGTCTGCGTCGCCCGCAGGAATTGGGCAATTGGAATCGTCCAACTAAACTGTAGATGGATTCTAGAATACCGGAAAGGAGGAGCAATAGCATGACTCCCTCAATCGCCATGACCAGCCTGCGACGAAAATCAATTTTGCAACAATCCTCAGGGTATATCGAACTGGGTGAGTTGCTTGTGGAGGCAGACAAGCCAACGCCGCTAGCCGCCCAAAAACTATTGCTGCGGGCTTTGGAACTGCTCAACCAACTCCCGGAGCCAACTCGTTCAAAACCGACTGCCAAACTCTTGGAGGGGGAAGCTCTGCGGTCACTCGGACGCTGGGAGCCTGCTATCGATTCGCTCCAACTTGTCGTACAAGAAGCTCCCCATCAAACGCAAGCTTGGCTGGGCATGGGGTGGTGCTTGAAGCGGCTAGGCCGGCTCGATGAGGCGATCGCCATCCTTGAACAAGGCCTTGTAGCCTCTCCGAAGCAACCGATTCTGCACTACAATTTGGCCTGCTACTGTTCGCTGGCTGGCGGTGTTCAAGCGGCTATTGACCACTTGACGCAAGCGATTGCCGTGGATGTTCGGTTTCGCGATCTGACTGCCATCGAACGCGATTTCGATCCGATCCGGACCGATCCCCGTTTTGTGCAAGCCACGCTCCTCACGGCCTAACTTTCACATCCTTGGTAGTTTCGTTTTGCCTCATCCAAACGCTCGAATGAAGCGTCAGTCAATGCTCTGACATTTGTCTGCTTGTCACTCGGGTGAGCAATCGTGTCTGATGGATGCCGAGAGAATTCTGGCGAAATTAAAAACCCCCTTCGCCGTTGGCATCCTTTTGGCAGTCTCTTTGCATGACGAGCGTAGCGCTACAGGAAATCGTTGCTTTGTTGGGCTGTCCGGCGGCTGGCAATCCCGCTCAGTATCTGTTTGAACGCCTCATCCAAGCGGCCGGCCTCGACTGGCGTTTCCTCACATTTGATGTCGCCCCAGATCGGGTCGTCGAAGCGATCAACGGTGTCAGCGCCATGGGTTTTCGCGGCTGCCTGCTTTCGGGACCGTTGCGATCGGCGGCTTTGTCAGGGCTGGCCTCAGCAAGTCCGACAGCGACTTTTTCTAACGCCGTGAGTCTGATCGAGCGACAGGACTCAGGGCTCGTTGGCCACATGACCGATGGCCGAGGCATGATGGAGGCTCTGCGACCACACATCGACCCGACCGGCATGCGGGTGTTGATCGTGGGCGCTGGCGCAGCAGCGCGAGCCGCCGCCCTCGAACTCTCGCTCGCCCGCGTTGCTGAAATCCTCATCTGCGATCGCACACTAGAGCGGGCCATATCTCTCGTGGAATCGCTCCAGGCCCTCGATGCCGCACCGGCTCGAATGATTGATTGGCAGGCCGTCATCGACATTCCATCCGAGGTAGGTATTGTCGTTTCCGCAGTGCCGGCCGAGAGCCTGCAGGCCAAGGGACTGAAGCCGACGGTGGAATTGACGGGCATGCGAAGCGACCTTGTCGTGGCCGACTTTGCACTCGTCACCCAGCCATCCCCCGTCATTGCCTGTGCCCTCAAAGGAAATGCCTGTGCCATCGATGGCTTAGAGATTCACTGTGAAAAGACGGCGATCGATTGGCACACATGGACGGGCCTCGAATGCGACACCGATATGCTGCGTGAATCGCTTGACGAGTATCTCAACGCTTAGCAGGCTTCGCCGTCCTAGCTGAAGAGCCGATCAGCGATGAAGGGTCGGGGCGCTCAGCTATGAAGAGAGACTTCTCCACGCCCGGCGTGTAAGGTCTGCTGCTAAACATACAGCACGCCAACTCTCCCACGCTCAGCCTGCGGGCTTTTGCACGGACGTGGGTGACACATTGCTCGATTCAACCCGCTCAATTTTTGTCTTTAACGCCGCCGCGTTGGATCGCACATCAGCAACGGGATCCTGTTTGAGAGCATTGACCAGATCGACAACATTTTTCGGGGGCGAATCATGCGTGGCATCGACCAATAACGCCACTCCACGCAGGGCATTAATCACGACTAGCGCCCGCTTGTAGCGCTTCGACTGCGCTTGGTCTGCTTGACCTAAGGGCCCTGCGGCGCCGTCGGCTTGATTGGCGGGTGGCATATCAGGCAGTGCCAGCATTTCAGCAAAGACCTCCAGCGACTCGGTGCGACCCAGCCTCGCCAGACCTAGGGCGGCGTTATACCGCACATCGTCGACCGGGTCAGCCGCTAATTCTACCAGCCGCTCTGTTACACCCGACCCACCCACGACGCCCAGCGTGAATGACGCAGAAGATCGTAACTGCACATCGTCATTGACAGAGGCAGCCAGCACAGCATCGGTGACGGCCTTAGAGTTGTCGAATGTGAGATTGCTGGCCAGCAAATTACTTGTGAGCACCGCGAGGGCTTCGACAGCGGCCCTCGCTGTCTGAGTATCGCTTGTCGCAAGCGCACCCGCAATTAAAGGTTCAGCCGCAACAGGAATGGCAAACTCTCCAAGCGCGCGGCACAGATAGACTCTCAGAGTCTGCGACTGCTCGCCGCTGCGACCGCTTGTCATTTCGTCTGTAAGGATACGGCCAAGCTCTCTGGCCAGCGTCTCGTCAGACTTTAGCGCGCCCCCGCCGGGCCCTCGCAGGTCGTTGGCCAGATTTAAGGCCGCCTGCCAACGGCCCTCGTTGTCACGGCGGAGCGTCCGCACGTAAGCCTGGGGATCGTTGCCCAAATGCGCCAGCCAGTGGAATGCCAGCCAGACACAGACGATGATGGCCACGATGAGCCCCGGCACCAAAAACAGTTGCACCAAAAAAGCCGCATTCGGTGGCTCCACAGGTGGCAGCGAATTGTCTTGGGTGAGTGAACGGCCAGGAGTGTCTGCCATGCTTGCAAATCCGTTTCTGAAAAAACAATCGCAACGGGTGGGCCGTTGTGGCGTGTGGGAATGGCTCTTGCGTCGTTCGATGCGGTCGCAAGGGACGCCACGCACTGGTGAAAGTCTAGGGGAGCGAGCCAGTGCGTCAACATCCAGAAAATAGCAAAACAACATCTTTTCCCATGAACTCAATCCAAACCACTCCTGTTGCCGCTTGCCAACCGTCGGATGAACAGGCCAAGAATACTTTAAGTGGTGTCTGGCTAGTGGCCGACTTGGCCACCGTCGAAGAAAATCTCGCCCTCGATGAGGCGCTTTTAGAGGAGGCGCATGAGGGACTGGCAACTCGGCCGGTTATCCGCACGTGGATGGCCCGTAGGCCGGTCGTTGTCGTCGGCTCATCGAGCCACATTGATCAGGAGGTCGATCGGACTGCCTGTCTCGCGCTGGGCGTTGGGATTGTGCGGCGGCCAAGCGGTGGCGCCACCGTTGTTGTGGGACCAGGCTGCCTGATGTGGTCGGTGGTCTGTCCTTATCCGGAGGGAGTGCCATCAATTGAGCGAATTCATGCCTGCATGCTAGAACCCCTATGCCATACGTTGAGCCTCGCTTTGATAGCCCACGGAGGCGAGCCGATTGAGCGACGCGGTTCGAGCGACTTAGCGACCCCCTCCGCGCGGGGGATCCTGAAGGTGTCGGGCAATGCGTTGCGAGTGCGGCGGCATGGCGTGCTCTACCACGGCACGTTGCTAGACGACTTCGACATCAGCGTAGTCTCGCGTGTACTGCGGCATCCACCTCGCGAGCCCGACTACCGGGGCCAGCGTCCACACGGCGAATTTTTGACAACGCTCAAACTCGGACGCGAGTCACTTGAAGATGCCGTGCGAGACGCCTTTCAGGCAACAGAAGTCCGCCACGAGTGGCCCCGCGATCGAGTCGAACGGTTGCTCCGCGAGCGGTACATCGCCACCGACTGGACTGAGCGCCTTTGATGCTGCGGAGTGATACGAACCGGCGTTACCGCATCGGATTGATCGTCGCCGCGACTGCTTGGCGTTTTGCAGGCAACCACTTCACGCTGGGCAACCGTGACAAAGTCGCCTGAAACTCTTCGGATGCGATCGCAGTCTGTGCGGTCTAGAAAAACAGGGCAACTTAGCCCGACTCGACCGAATGGTCTGGTTGGACAGATTGCCGACAGCAAGATGATCTTTTAGATCTGGATTGGTCGATGAATTCTTGTGACGGATGAATTGGCGGGTTGAGTTCTTGAAAAGGCAATTGAAACCAGTCTTTCTTTAAGAGACTCTGCTCAGTATGGTCCCCGCCCGGTTCGACAAGAAGTCGTTCGATACTAATCCGCAACAGGAGGTTGCCTTCCATGCGTTTGCACATGAATGCCGCAGATGTTCGCCAACTGGTCACGCGGTACTTTCTCAATCTTGGAGCCGATGCTGTTGATGTCGCAGATGTTCAAGAGAACATCCGCATCGACCGAGGCCGATGCGTCGCTCGCTGTTATCGCCTTGAGGAAATGTTTGCCATGTGGCTGATCGATGTCGGCGTGCTGCAATTCTACGATGTCGATGGGGAGATGCTGCAGACAGTCAATCTCTTCACCGAATTGCAACCGCAGCGAGCGGCAGCCTAACGGGTGGTCAAAGCCTGTCGAATCTCTGCCAGGCCGAGGTGCGGATGAGGAGAATTGTCAGTGCCGGGGGGTTCATGACGATGTCGCAGACGATGTTCAAAAAACTAGATCTTGTGCCGCGTCTGTCGATCGTTATTCCAGCTCCCGCCAACACGGCGGCACTGGAAGAAACGCTCGTCAGCGTTTTGGAAAACAGACCGGACGATTGCGAGATCGTGGTGGCCTTAGGCTGTGAATACAGCGATCCTTGGAACATTCGTGATGAGGTGCGATTTGTGCAGGCCCCGGCTGGGTCGAGCATGACTGGCTGCATCAATTTAGGCATCGCGTCGAGCCATGGAGAATGGATCCACATCCTCGCCGCCGGGTGGCAGGCCACTGCCGGCTGGACCGACGCTCCGCTTTTGCACTTCGCCACAGATCCTATGATCGGTGCGATCATTCCACTGGGGGTCTCTGCCGACGACTCGGAACGGATTCTTTCAGCTGGGATTCGCTACAGTCGAGGTGGTCGCCGCATTGAGCTTACAAAGACGACTCCCGCTCCGCTGACCCGAACTTCTCTTCCAGCACCATGGTCGACACCCACCCCAACAACGCCGCTACGGTCACACGCAGCCACTGCACCAATAATGGAGGTAGGGTTTTGGCGAGCCGCTGCTCTTGAACGAGCGGGCCCTGAATTTTCAACGGTGTGTGGCGATCGTTATGCCGACGCCGACATGGCGGTTGGCTTGAGCCGAGGTGGTTTTGCAGTCGTGGTTGAGCCAGCATCGCGCGTGGTCGCCAAGCCTTCACAGCCCAAGCGAAACGCCGCGTTTGCATCGGGTCTTCATGCGGAGCGTCTTTTTTGGAGATCTCTGGCCGGCAGTTCAATCGTATGGTCGCTTGTCTTGCATGTGCTGGAAGTGGTTCGTCATGCTGTTGCCCATGCCCCCTTGGGGACGCTGCCGATGCTGGCTGGGCGAGCGGTTGCTCTCTTACAGTTTGGAGCTTACCTGCCCCGCGCCCGCCAACTTCAGGCGCTGATGCAATTGGCAACGCCAGACCGGGCGGATGGCTTGGGGAATGGCACGATTCGATTCGACAACCCGCACGCCACGGCCGGTCAGCCAAAGCGAATGGTCGCCGAGTCTCACGAACCGCTGCGTCGCTCAGCATAAAGCGGTTGCTTGTGCCGGCATCCGCTCTTTCCGTGTCTTGCGGTGCGGCCGGAAAACGAGTGCTATTGCTGCCGGCAACTGGCAAGCGGGCACAAAGCTGCTAGGATCTGGGAATAGTGGTGATGAAAGTTTCCGATAGCAATACTGCCGGAATACAGTTCTGCTTACCCTGTTATTGGCTGATTTTTAATTGTAAATTTTAAGTTGTGAGAGATGTCTCCGTAGCTCAATTGGATAGAGCGTCAGCCTCCGAAGTTGAAGGTTGCAGGTTCGATCCCTGCCGGGGATACTGATTTACTGCGTTTTTCGGTACGTCTAGCTGTTTTTCGCGGGCTTCATCAAGCGTTGACGGCTCCTGATGGAGCCGGAATTTGCGCCGCTTGACCGGCGACGCCGGTGACAGCCGCCCAGTCCTCCGCCCGCACGGAATGGTAGTGCTTCCGCCGAAGCCCCTCGCTGTTACCGATCCAAGCGTCGATCGCCTCAACGACGGTCTTGCCTCTTCGAGCCTCGACTTCGACCTCCCGAAGCTTGGGGATAATCTGCTCAGCCTGTTCCTCCTTTCCGCGTGGCATTGGTTGCCTCCTTTGGTTTGCTCCACACCCAGATTCTCTCTCTGGAAGTGGTGCCGTTGAAGGGGGGCAGGTCACTAGCGCCCGGGAGCCGGTCGGCGAGCCGCGGCCAGAGCGGGCGATCGGGGCCGGTGGTGAGCGAGAGCCGGGCCGAGGCCGCCGGCCCCACAAGATAATTTCCCTTCTCGGGAATCACGTGCCGACCGCCGCCGCGGGGGTCGGCATATCGCCTGAATACCGGGGGATCGCGTGGACATGCACATGGGGCACGGTCTGGCCGGCGGGAGCCGTGCACTCCCCTGCATGAAGAAACCCGCTCCGCGACGTCATTCCAACGGAAAGAAAATTGATTACTCGCAATCGCTCGCTGCGGCAGTCCGCCGCTTTCGCGACGCCCGCGACTAAGCATAGTTTTATACGCTCAAAAACCTCGCCGCCGCCATCGCCATTGAGGCGGCCGAACTCCAAGAGCAGTTTTTCTGGAAGTTTTGCAAATTAAAAGAGGCAAATAAATGCCAGGCGGAAAGAAGGAGCATGCTCTACCAGATCATTCCCAAGCTTCGGGAGGTCGAGGTCGAGGTGGCAGAGGCAAGACCGTTGCTATAGCGGTCAAGCACCTCAGAAGAAGTTCAGTGGCTTGAAAATCGACCAGTCGAAGCGTCTCAAGGAGCTTGAGAAAGAGAACTCTCGGCTGAAGCGAATTCTCACCAATGCCGAGCTCGCGCAGGCCCATGGCGATCGTTACGTCTTTCAATCGTCGCCCAACTTTTCTGCCCGCGATCGACATTCGCTCGCTTTGAGGGCTGGCGTAATCAGCCGGGCCCACCCACGCAGCCACACTCACCGCTCACCGACCGGAAAAGTGCTTGCGGAAGTTCTATTGATCGCCCTATCCTTTCTGAAACAGACCGGCTTCGAAAAACCTGGGCTTCGCACGATCGCACGATCGACCTCGAAGACCACTTCACCCCCGCAGGCGTCACCGCGATGGCAAAACCGCTGGAGTAAGCATTCGAAGCTGCGGCGGCAACTGGCCGTCAGTCATGTTTTTTTGAGTCCATTTTTTCACCATGCGAAAGGGTTCTATTGCCACGCAGCGTCGTTCGCGCCGGTGCTCCCCGGTGTCACTTCTGCCGGCTACCGCCGCGCTGGTGCATCTGCGACTCAATCCCAGCGGTAGAGACCGGGCTTCATGTCGACGTGCTGATTCACCGGGCTGAGCAGTGGAAGCCGTCGAGCACGGGCAAACTGGTGGAGCGGACCGTGCAAGGGGCGCGGTGCCACGTCTTTAATTGTGAGCTAGATCGGCGGGGAGACGAGCGACTGGCGGCGACCATTCCGCGCGACGGTCGGGAACTCTGGATCCTGCACCCGCTCGGTGAGCCAATCCCAGACCGCAGAACCGCGGGAGAAAAGCCTGCAGGGCAGGTGCTACTGCTGGATGCCTCGTGGCGGCAGGCCGGCGAGATGCTGCGGGCCGTCAATGGCCTGGGGAAGCGGGTCTGCCTACCGGCCATGGGGCCGAGCCGCTACTGGCTCCGGCACCATCCAAAGGAGACACACCTTTCTACTGCCGAGGCGCTGCTGGGGATCTTTGGCAGCTTGGGCGATGCGACGGCCGCGGCCCGGTTTCGGCTCCACTTC
>QWQJ01000103.1 GCA_003670865.1 Planctomycetota bacterium
AAACTCGATGCCCGCAAACGCATTCTTGTGGACAGTCAGCAGGTTTTATCATTACCCGTCGAGGCCCATGCCAAGGCCAGCACGACCACAACTGGAATGTCGATCAAAAGTAAATTTGGAAAAAAGGTCATCCAAAAGATTGCCACTCGCAAGATTTCCGAGATGCGTCCACAAGCGGAAGCTGTTGCGGGCCAAAAAGCTCAGGAGCGGGTTCGCCGCGAATTTGACTCACAAATCTCTGAGCCGATCGCCAAGGCTGCCAGCGACTATCAAACAAAGTTTCGCCGCCCGCTCTTGGAGCGAGGCTGGTATCCGGAGATGCTGCAGATGAGCACGAGCGATTCACGGCTTTCGGTCGTGGCGAGAAAGTCGCTATCGGACCAAATTGCGGCCTTTACTCCCCCGCCAGCAGTCGATCCAGATGCCGTGCTGGCCATTCGCGTGCATGAAACGCTCGTCAACAATGCCGCGGAAATCTCACTCGGTGGTCGCACCATCACGCAGGCCGATGTGGAAAAGATGGCTAAGGAGCGGGGCGGCAAGCTACACGAATCGCTCACCAGCGAGCCTGATCAACCACCGTGGTCGATCACGTTTGCGCGATCCAAGCCAATTGAACTCGACGCCGACGATAGCCGGGCGAAGGTGACTCTTCGAGGCAGCAAATACACGTCCGGCGAACGGGAGTTTCCGGCGATGGATGTTTGGGTCGCTTATCGCATCGAACCGGCGGCCGGAAAAATTCGGCTTATTCGCGACGGTGAGGTGCAGATTTATCCTCCCGGATTTGTGCCGGGCGGGGCTGAAAAATTAACGATCGCTCAGACCTCTCTCCGGGGTATTTTGAAAAAGCGACTTGGCAAGGTCTTTCAGGAAGTGGTCGATATCGAACCGCTTGAATTGCAGGACAAACTTGCTCCCGCGGGGCCGTTGCCTATGGAGCAGTTTGTGGCCCAGAAAGATGGCTGGGTCGCCGTTGGTTGGCGGAAGCGAGACGCGACTGCCACGCTCGCTGAAAGTGCTTTGCCAATTGAACCTTTGCTGGCCATGGTGCGCGAGCACTGAGGCATTAAAAAAGAAGAACCGGGTAAAATGGTAAGCCTGGTCGTTGGCACTTCGGAAGTATCGGACTGGCAATAATCAGCACGCGATCGCGCGTGGATTTTACAAAGTGACCCGGATTCTATTGTGAAGGCGATGAGCCGGATGTCGCCGCCGCAGCGTGGGCACTTAAGCGGAAACTTCTCGGCCCTTATGGCGACTCCTTCTGAACGGTCACGATAACGCGGTCGTCGTATTCCCTTCGCTCCCAGCGGAGGATCTCGCCGGGGTTGTCGGGATCGAGAATCGGAAAGACATAAACGGGGGTAAGCGAGAGCAGCCATTCGTTCGAGTTGGCAACATCAGTCACATCGACTTCGACATGACCGTAATGCTTGCCCCCTTTTTCCAGGACATCGCCATTCCAGTATTCCGGAGCGTGGTCGTGGGCAATAAAAATTTGTTTGTCGTTGATAACGCCATCGTGTGGGCCGCGGAGGCCATCGCCGCCGATGCCGACATCGTAATAGTGGACCCCATTCACAATGGAGTGCTCGTACATCTCGTCGTGCCCAGAGAAAACAGCTCGCACGCCATGCGTGGAAAAGAGCTTGGCGAGCATACGCAGCGGTTGGCCCGATTGACCGTCGCGGTTTTTTTCCGTGCCGGCAGGCAATCCATGCGGCCCGGACGAGAATGGCGCGTGGTGAAACTGCACGAATGTGATCGCCCCACGTTTTTGGGCGGCGGCGAGTTCCTTTTCAAGCCACGCGTGCTGCTGTGAGCCGGGGCAGTAGTCAGGAATGTGAGGTGTGTCGGCATTGTCGAGGGAGTGGTTGGTGTCGTCGGCTCCGTCCTCACTCCCGCCGTTGGTGGAATCGAGCGTGAGCAGCGTGACGGGTCCAAAATTGATGCGATGGTAGCGATTGTCATGTCGCGGGTCGGTTGCCCCGTTGGCAGGATGCTGAAAATAGAGGAGAAATTTTTGTGAACTTGCCAAGGACGCCGATCCAGAATAGCCACCGAGGTGTTTGCCAGGGTCGTCGGAAGCAGGTCCCCCAAACATTTCGTGGTTGCCCAGAGCAGCCACGATCGGCACTCGCGATGCCAGCGTGCCAAAGACGCCGGCATTGTGCCGCCAAAATTCATCCCAGTCGCGTTGCTCGCCGCCACTTTCTACGAGGTCGCCTACCACGCTGGCCAAAACTGGGTTGCCGGCTCGCAGGCTTTCGGCTGCTCGGGTAGCAATCAGCGAGAGGTTCATTCGGTAGCCGGTCGTTTCATCGGCTAGGTATGTATCAGCCACCCATCTCGGCCTAGGACCGCTGGGCTGGGACGGCGAGGCAGGCCATTGGACCCGTGAGCCTCGCGATTCAGGCTGCGTTTCAGAGTCGGCGTAAAAGAAGAGTCGCACGCCGCCCCCCCTGCCAACCTTGCCGGGCAGCGGGGCTGTTGTCAGGATCGCTTTGATCGTCACGCCATTTTGTTCGACCTGGTAGGGATAGCTTGTTGCTGGTGCGAGGCCTTCGAGGCGCAGCGAATGTAAAAATGGCAGGGATTCGTGACGCTCCTCGCGGGGTTCGGCTAGCTGGTAGTCGAGCGTGCGGCAAAGAATGGGTGCAGAGACATACTGCTGCGAGGGCTTTGTAGGGACGCTAGAGGCAGGACCAAGGGTGAGAGTGCCGGGATCGAGAGAATCGGAAAACCAGCGAATCGTCATCGCGTCAGGAGTTGGATTTTGCAGGTAGGGCCGGATACGAAAGGGGGATGGCGAGGAGGTATCTTCGCTGCGCACTGGGAACGCCAAAAGCACAACCAACAGAACCAAAGCAACGCGGAGGATCATCGGTTTGGTTCCACGAGTGTAGTGTTTACAAATTACGACATCACTTCACAGGGATCGGCTTAGCGTTTGCTCGGATGGCGAAGAGGTGGCTTTTATTGGCAATATAGAGCGTGTCGCCGGCCACGATGGGCGTGGAATAGATGCTATTTCCCATGTTGATTTCGGTCAGCAAGGTCTTTTCTTTTGACAGTGCAAAGATCGACATGTCGCCATCCTCGTCGCCGATGTAGACCTTGCCATCGGCAATCAGAGGCGATCCCCAACTAGCCGCCAGCATGTCGTGGGTCCAGTGTGGTTGGCCTGTTTTTAAATCGAGACAGTGGAAAAGACCGCTAAAATCGGCAATGAAGAGCAGGCCATCCCCAATCGCCACAGTGCCGCAAGTGCGGTGCATGGTTTCTTCAAAGTCGAGTTTTTTGTTGGTGTTGGCATCGAATCCGGAATAGTGCCAGACAGCGGCGGAGTTGGGATTGGGACGGGCCACCTCTCCATCTTCTTTAATCACCGCTTGGTTACGACGGTGGGGCAGGGGGGCGGTTGGATCTTTGAGGCTGACAGCCAGTTCGGAGCTTGTGTCGCCCCGTTTTGTCGGATCGATGCACCACAGATGCCCGACCCCTTCGCCGTGCTCTGGATCCTCACCGACGGCAATGTAGACAAGTCCCTCGTAGACCACCGGAGTGCCGATGATGTGATTGCGATCGGCCCGGCCGCCAAGCGTGTATTTCGACTCTTTTGGATTGCAGTCAAACTTCCACAGGAGTTTCGACTTTCCTTGGTCTCCTCGTGCATCGAAAGAATAGAGCCAGCCATCGCCGCCACCAAAGAGCACTTGGGGCACACCATCGATCTCGGCGTAACTCGGGCTCGACCATTGGCCGTGCAGCACATTGGCACCGGGCGAACCATCAGCCCAGAGCACTTTGCCGTCACGTTTGTCGAGGCAAAGAAAACTAGGCGCATTCGGGTTGGGCAGATTGAGGTGGCCTTCATCGACGCCATTGCCTGTGTTGACAAAGAGAAAATTCCCGGCACTCGTCACGCTGCAAGAACACATATTGTGCTGCGAAATGCCAAGCTGCTTCATCATGTCCAGAACCCAGACAACATCGGCCTCGTCATTGGCGGTCACTTTCTCGGCAGTCCATGGCCCGTCATTTTCGCCGTCACGAAAGCCCTCTGTGTCGAGGCATTTCACCTCGCCTCGGCTCGTCACGTACCAAAGTCGATCGCCTTCCACAAGCGGCGCGCAGCAGATGCCCTGCAGCGGCCAATCGTGGACGCGACCGGTGGGGAGTTTTTCACTGGAGTCTTGCCAGAGAAATGAGCCGTCCTGAATGTTGAACGCCAACAGACAGCCCAGATCAATGGCGGCAGGATAGCGTTTGAGATACCCCTTGCCGTTGTTGCTGCCGACATACGCCTTGCCGCCAGAGACGACTGGATTGCCGTAGCTCTGGCTACCCAGAGGCGCTGCCCAGAGAATATTTTTACTAGTGGCGGGCTGCCACTCTCCGGTATCGAGATCGAATTCCCCGGCAGTCCACTCGGTCGGCAGTCCCTTGGTATTTGAGATGTTGTTACGAGAGGCAGACCCACCCCACTGGTTCCAGTCGGCAGTCTCGCCACAAGCGAAAGAGCACCAGATGCATGCGACGTTGAGAACGGAGAATTGAAAGCGGATCGTACGAAAGAGATTCATCGTGTTTCCTAAGCGGGGCGTGACTTGGTGCATAGATTCGCAGATCAAGTTTGGGAGGCAAGTGCGGGATGACGGTGTGGGGCTTCGAGTGACGGCGTGTAATGAGATCAACAAGAGGGTGTCGTACGATAGAGAGGCGTTTTCTAGGGAGGGGGAATCTTAGTGACTGCCTCAATAGAAATATTATCGATTGAAATTTCTGAGTCTTTTGAGTTGCCAAAAAATCCTGGACTGCCCTGCATGTTGCCAGCAGCGTGGGTGGCTTCGATCGTCCAATTCACCGGTTCTTTGTCTCCTCGCGGCCAAACCTTGCCACGCAAATGAGCCGATCGGGCGGCCTTGCTTATTGCGGTGCGGGCCTCGAGTTTCATGGTGTACCAGCGGCCAGCCTCCCATGAAAACGGAATCGTCTTGGCAAAATAGGTCGCCACCTGTGGCGGCCACGAGCGAATCTGTAACTGCTGGCTGGCCCCCATTAAGTCGAGCGTATAACGTTGGGCAATCAGCCCCATGTCGGGCAGACGCGCTTTCTCAAGAGCTGCCGGATTACCGAAAGCCTTGGCAAAGGCATCGGCATCGCTGCCACCTGCCGGGCTGGCGGCAGAAGCTTTCGCTGGCTCAACGCCAGTTTCCTGAGCCCTGAGATCGGCTGTGATTGAGTAGTCGTGTAGGTCGACAGGGCCGATCCAGCCTTGGCTGCGAGTGCCTTTGGGAATCGTTGTGACTTTCACCAAACACTTCGATCCGTCGACCATTCGTACGGCGTGACGGTAACGCATGCCGATCCACGGCAGGGGTGGTTCGCCCTTCGGCGGCCCACCTTTTGGATTTGGCTCGAGCGTTATATCTTCAAAGTCAAATTGCCAAGGCAGCGACGGCATCGAACGCACACGGGCCTTGCCCTCGAGGCTGCCGACCTTGGCTGTGATGATCGCTGCGGAGTGTTTGCCTTCCGGGGCCGTGTAGTCGCCGCTGGAGGTGACCGCTCCAGATGTGGTTGAAAAGTCAGCTGGAGTTTCTCCGATAAATCGTCCTGCCGCATCGAACAGCCGGGCTTTGAAAACAAGACTTTCTCCGGCGGCAATCTGTGACTCAGCCGGAACCAGTTGCAGCCATGCCGGTGCACCGGGTGATTGAGCCGTTGCCAGTGACACCTGCTGCGGCAATGTGGGCTGGCCGCTGGCCGGCTGAGAGGTCTTTACGCTAGCGGAAGGAGCGGCAGATTTGTCACCAAGGCAGTAGATCCGAGCGCCCGTCGTCAGGTAGATTTGGTTATTCCATGCGATCGGCGCTGCGGTCACCTCGTCGTCTTCGTTCAGTCGCATACGGTTGACAAACTTGAGGCCCTCAGCGGTTGGCTCCAGCACATGCCAGCCACTGGTCGAACAGATATAGAGTCGGCCATTGGCCACCAGCGGGCTGCCGCGCACAATCGTGCCGAGCAGTTTCTGGGGCTTACCAACCGGTTCACCCGTTGCTTTGTCAAAGCAAAAAACCTTGGCGCCGTCGTCGATGCAATAGAGCCGTTTACCCAGCACAATCGGCATCGCGCGGCCATCCATGACACCTTTTTTTTGCCAGAGCAGCGCCGTCGTTGTGATGTCGCCACCGGAAGGAATGCCCGGGACAGTGCCCTTAAAGGCCGTCACCGATCCCATCGATGTGTTGTCAAGATTTTCTTCTGCCTGCGCGATGTAGATCGTGTCGCCATCGACTAGCGGGGCAACATTCAGCCCGCGGCGTGAGAGCTTATAGTTCCAGACGGCTTTGCCCGTGCGGGGCTGAAAGTTCCAGACGCTGCCGTCGCTGGACCCAAAGACAAGCGCGGCTTGACCATCTAAAGTGGCGATGAAGGGCGTGCTGTAGGTCGTGTCCTCGGGGAGTTCCTTGGTGCCATTCATCCAGCGAACCTCGCCCGTTCGCACGTCCATTCCCAAAAAGCGGTGCGCCGGACGGGCTGTCTCGCCCCAGCCGGTTACCACGGCGCTGGCAATAACAAGATCTTCAAACACGACTGGAATATTGGTGCGACCGCCGTAGGTGGAAAGAAAACCAAACTCCTCGTGCAGTGAGCGGTTCCAGATCGTTTGGCCAGTCACCGCATTGATCGCCGTGAATGCACCGCAAACCCCGTGCGCAAAAAGAGTGTTGGTGGCCGGATCAGCCACAACGCAAGACCAACCAACTCGCTCTGACGGCACATCTGAAAGATAGACGTTAAAAATATTCTCCCAGAGTTTCTCCCCGGTCATCGCATCTAGACACAACACTTTTTCCGCTTCTTCAGCCGTACCTGGCTTGTGCCGGACGAGCGTGAAGAGTCGGCCACCCATGATGACGGGCGTGGAAATTCCGCCCCCCTCAGCATTTTTCCAGAGGACATTGTTCCCTGTCTGGGGATCAAAGGAATCGATAAACGCCGTACCCTCAGCGTGCCGATTTTCTAGCGGCCCTCGCCAGTCGGGCCAGTCTGCAGCCCTGAGCGAGGTAGGCAGAAGCAGGCCGCATGTCGCTAGTAGGGAAAGGCCGATGATGTGAGGCAGATGGGGCATTGGTTCTCCAGCAAAAACAGATAGAAACAAACAAAGAGCAATCGGAGAGGCGGGTGGCTCAGGGCCGTGGAAAGAGTTTATCGTAACGCCTTGGCAGCTTTTGGAAGCGTGGGATCGACAATGCCACGAGCCCCGCGACCTTGTAAAATACGGTCTGCAGTGTCCATCCGGATGCTTTCAATATCGGCATCCCACCAGCGGCTGCGTTGTGGTTGATCGGGTACCTCCAGCGGACGCACCACCCGCATGCCGACCCCCAGTGCCGGTTCTTCTGTGTACCACCACGGGCTCTTGGGCAGATTGGGATCGATATCCTTCCACGCCACATCTTTGGAGCCGCGTCGAGCGGCACTGCGGCACTGCGCAGGCTCATCGTACTACGCGCCGCCCCGCACGATCCGTGGCGAAAGCTGGCTGGGCCAGACAGCGGCAGCAGAATCTTGAACAGGCTGCGGTAGGGCGGCCTGTCGTGTGTAGCCATTGGGCACAAGCTCATCCAGCACCCACTCAGCGACATTGCCGTGCATATCGAACAGTCCCCAGGCATTCGCCTTTTTTTCGCCGACTGGATGAGT
>QWQJ01000091.1 GCA_003670865.1 Planctomycetota bacterium
CACCAAAAACATAAAACCAGCCCCGCATGATCGCGATTCCCGACAGCACAGTTGACAGAATCACGAGCAGTCCGGCATGGAGCTGTTCGTCAAGGCTACCAGACACAATTAGATCGTCGGCCACAAATGAGAGCGATCCCGGCAGGCCAATACAGGCAAGTCCAAAGAGCAGAAAAAATGCCGCCAAGGCTGGAGCATCCCAAAACCGTCCCTGCGGCGTATCCAGAGAAATCACTCCGGCGCGACTTTCCAGTGCCCACGTTGCTAGGCCGATACCGGTGAGCGACAGACCACTAGAAATCCACATACACAGCGCTCCATTGAGCTCTATTGGCAGCGTGCCCGAAAGCCCCGCCAGCACCATCGCTGACTGACTCATCGCCAGCGTGCCGATCAGCCCACGCAGATCGCGCTGCACCATCGCCAGCGCACCCCCGTAGGCTGCCGTGATCAGTGCCATCTGCGACAGCACGACAAGTTCCGAAGCGACTCCGTCGGCATGGCCAATCAGAAGACGCACGGCCGTGTAGGCTGCCACCTGCGGCATCGTGGCAGACAATGCCGTCGACATCGGTGCGCCCGCATAGAGTGCGGGATACCACGAATGAAACGGTACGATCCCCTTGCGCACCATGACGGCAATTGCCACCAGCCAGCCACCCGTTGTTCCAACCCAACCGCTGGCCGTTTCCCACGGTGGATCAACCAGCATGCAGACCGTG
Source organism: Planctomycetota bacterium (assembly GCA_003670865.1). GTDB lineage: Bacteria > Planctomycetota > Planctomycetia > Pirellulales > UBA1268 > BAIKAL-G1-2R. Next base: position 723 of record QWQJ01000091.1, read on the forward strand.
CCCAGCGCCATGCAGCTGAGTGCGGCAGTCATCGCAATCAGAAACACTCGCGCGGCCGGACGCCCGCCGGGCGTGGCTTTGGTGGAGATCCATGTTGGCAGGCTGGTCATGATCCACAGCACCACCATCGCCAAAGGATGCGAGGTGACAAAGAGTGATGCGGTTGCGGCAGTTCCAAACAGGATGCGAGTCACGGCCGCTTGCTCCAGTGAGCGTCTCGGCGCTATCAGCAAAATTGCCAGTCCTACCAACGCCACGTATGGCAAAAGCACTGCCGTCAAACCATCGACAAAGAGTAGCCTGCCGCCCCCCATGTGAGCCCCGTAGCCGATCGGTCGGCCATCGCTCAGGCTCCACAGTACTGTGATCGCCAGACTTGAAACGAGTGAGATCGCTGCTGCTGTCACAGCCAGCAATCGCGGACTGCGGCGGCCAAAGCCAAGTGACGAGACAATCGCTCCTAGCAGCGGCGCCGCCACCGTGACACTTACGGCCACGAGTACGGACTGGTTGAGATGTTCAGAAACACTGAGAACACTCGGCACAATACTGTCGTTCATGGTCGCGCACCACCCAGCCAGGCAACCCACTTGCGTTCGGCCGCCGCAGCCATTTTCAGACTTTGTAAGACTGGCCCAACGACAAATCGTCCCACGGCCATCTCCTCAAAGCCACGCTCCAAAGCAATTCTGTAGAGCCGCGTTTGAATCTTCTCTGGCAGCAGACTACCCAACGACCAGCCGCCGGCGCCTGGATGCCCCCCCAGCGCGGCTTCGAGTTCGTGTCGATCGTGCAGCGCGGACGGCGATCGCAATATCTGCAGGCTCCGAACGATCGCGTGGCTGACGACATGCACCAGCGGAATCACTCGCCATCCCAGGCCAATCTCCACAAAGATAATCCCTGCCTGCGTCATCGATGCATACGCAAGCATGCTCTTGAGATCGGTTTGCACTCGCCCCACGACGCTGGCATGGATCGCCGTACCTATCCCAATGACAATCAACGCCAGTTGGGCCAGCGGTGCCTGCTCGAGCAGGGCCTCGCACCGCAAGAGCACATAGGCACCGGCATGGATCGAAAGCGCCCCGTAGAAAATAGCGCTCGATGGCGTCGGCCCTTCCATAGCCCGGGGCAACCAAGCCGAAAAGGGCACCTGTGCACTTTTGCCCATGGCGGCAAAGACCAATAAAAATGAAATAATAGTGGCAATGGTAGGCGACACTAAGCACGCACCATTCGGCCAATCCTCAACAAACAAACGTGCAAAATCCCCCGAGCCAACGGCCGCATGCACGACCACTCCGGCTGTCAGCAACCCGACATCACAAATCCGGTAGGTCGTAAAGGCTCTGATCGCTGCGTTCACCGCATTGCTGCGTTCGTGAAAAAAACCAATCAAGAGCGCTGAGGAAATTCCCAGAAACTCCCAGCCCGCAAAAAGCACATCGATGCTGCCGGCCAGCACCATCAAATTCATGCCTGTGCCAAAGAGTGCAAGCAAGACAAAAAATCGCGTGAAGCCTGGTTCGCGATGCAGATATTTTCCAGCAAACGCATTCACAAGCCCGCAGAGCCCTGTCGAAAAGCAGACATACGGCAACGAAAGGCCATCAGCCACAAGTTCGATCGTTGCCTCGTGATGCCCGACAGAAAACCAAGTGCCTAGATGAACCACTTCCGGCCGAAAGTCACGGGCGGCTAGGAATAGCAGCGTGAGGATTCCGGCCAAAAAACCGATTAAAAATCCGGTACCCACGATTCGGGTTGTGGCTCGTTCGGGCAACGGGCGCCCCACCAGCGATGGCAGGCCGATGAGAATCAGCGTGGCGGCCGGTGCCGCGAGTTGGCAGACCACAAGGAGTGAAACGAGATCGTGATTGTTCATGTGTGGCTTCCCTGCAACGGGAGCGGCACAGCAGTCATTGCCGCCAGCACGCGGGCCGGCGGCACGTGGTCGCGGCGGCCGGAATACCACGACACGGATCTATCGACCACCGGCACCTCGGCATGTTCTGGAACATACGGCGCAAACGCACCGTCCTCGAAGACACAAAGCGATCCGGTGTCTGGATCCCACGCTACCAGCTGGACCCAGCGATTGAGCACCAATCGCTTGACAGCAGGCACCGCTTCAGCCGCCGCGAGAATTCGATTGGGCGTGGCGTCGATCACAATCAGCAGCCGTACTGGCTCGTGAATTTCAACCATTTGCCACGGCAGTCCTGTTCGCAGATCGCTGGCGTGGCCATCCATGACACCGATCAATCCGGTGATGTTATGAGGTAGCTTTGTGCCACTGCCATATCCAACTCGATCAACGACGGAAAAGTAATATTCGAGATTAATGCCAGCACCGATAGGGCCGACTGCTGCCAGCGTGCGGGCCAAGACGGTAGAATCAATTTCGAGAGTCGGATCGTAGGAGACCAAAAACGCCCGACGATCGAGAAAGAGTCCACGCGTCCTCCAACGGCGACCAATGACGCAGACGGCGTTGGTCGCATGGCCGCATTCCGGACGAACCTGCGCGAGGTCAACGCTGCGGGCTTCGACATGTGCGTGGGCTGCCTCTGGCTTGATGTCGAGCGGAGCGGTTTCAAAGAGCCGACAGCGTTCGTGCGCATTGGCAATTAAAACTGTATTGTAGGCATCTCGTAGCAAGTCAAAATCGTGGCGGTGGCTCTCGGGCAATCGGTCGGCATCAAACCACGTTAAAGCTTCAGAACAAGTGTCGAGCATACCACCGACAAACTGCGTGTCGGCCGGAATCGCGAGGCCAGAGGCCTCAAGCTGCGCACGAACTCGGTTGTCGTTGGCCATCATGGCAAAGGCTCGCGCGTTTGGCCCACCGCGACCGCCTCCGCAAGCACCGCAGTCGTACGCGCTTTCGTGCGGGTTATTTCGACTTGAAGAACCGTGGCCGATCACAGCCACGATTCGCGAAAACCGGCTCGTGAGGCCAATATCCTCGAGTACGCGACGCACGATCGCAGACATTTCCGCCACCTTAAATCCGGCCTGCGTTCCATCGGGTAGGGGTGGCTGGCCAGCTTGTTCAAGTGCTGCGTGATCGAGGTTTAATCGTGTCGGAATTCGTTTGCGAGCCAGCTCCCCTGCCGTGCGACCCAGCCGGGCTGCAAGCCTCGGGAACGCCACTCGCGCCACGAGTGGCACCGCGGCAATCGCTCCGGCAAACGCCGTAAACACTCCGCCCCGAAAGAGCGTGCGACTACCGGCCGACATTGAGCCCGACAGTTGGCCGAAGAAGCGACGCATCGCTTGATACCACTGGTGGGTAACAAGAGCAGAATCTTCTGGGACTTCAACGACGGTGTGCTGTGGTCGAATCACAATGGGGCACAGTGGCGAGGCGTGCCAATCGTCGAGGCCGCGGTAATACATGGGCACGGCAAAAAAACCAGCCGTCCCAAAGGTTTCATAAAGAGGCCCGAGTTCCTCAAAGTGCCTTCGGCATGACTCGCACCGCTCATCGATGCAAAAGATCGCCTGCACAATTGGCCGTGTCGAACATGGTGGAGCGGCAACAGGCACGTGCGAAGCCAACGCGTCGAGCACTTCAATCCGATGCCGTCGCTCGTACGCCAGATGAAAGAGCCGCCGCCGCGTCATGCCGTCAAACGCAGCAATCGCGTGCTCCAGTCGTAAGAGTTCATTTTCATCAAGCGCACGAATGTCGCGACCGCTAAGTCCGACAAGTTGCGAAACTTGATGCAGCAGAAATCCGCGGGCAAGGCTACCGGGTCCGCGGACTGGAGGATAGCGATCGCGGAGCTCTACCCACAGTCCGGCGAGCAAATTGGTTGCAGAATTGCCAGAATGACCATTGACGTTCGGTGAGCCAGCATCAACTTGTTTTCGTCCCAGTCGCTTGAACATCCACTCCGTTGCCACTCGATCGCAGATCAGCCGCAGGGCGAGAAAATCGATCAGCCTTGCCGGCACCGCATCAACCGGTGCGCGATCGGGGCGTTCTTCGAATTGTCGAATCATTCCGGCCCAACCGCGAAGAGCCAACAGCGACTGCGTGATAAAATCCCCCCATCGTGAAACTGGCACTCCAAGACGATCGAGTTCGGTTTTTATGACCGCGCACGGCGGTACGCCTTGGATGGCCCTGATTGCTGCAGGGAGGCGGGTACCCCATGGTTCAGTGGGCCCAAATCGACCTGAATAGATCTGAGCCACTGCTTCGAGGAGTCCTTGCTCACGGCCCGGCATCGGCCAACTCGCGACTCCCTGATCGAGAAAAGCGGCACACAATCGGATTAAAAGTGGATGCACCAGTGCATCGGTATCGAGCGAGGGATCAAGGGCCAGAATCAAATCACGGTGCCGCACGGGCGGCTGTATGTGCACTACCGATGGCCGCGTTAGGGCAACGGCCTCCACGCAGGCGTGCCACAGTTCGCTGGCTGCTCGTCTTTCCCTGTCGGCGAGACCCATCTGATAGGTTCGTGAAAACGTGGCTTGCCTCGTCAATTCGTCTTCAGTGTTTGCGAATGATCCATCGTGCTCGTCAGCGAGTCCACTGTCGCTATCGCTGAGAAGTTTCCAGCGCACCTCTGGTGAAAGATCGTCGCGAAGGCGTTCGAGAAGGTCGCTTTCGGTCAGCGTCCAGCGAACGGCCGCATCCGATTCCTGCCGAACCGAATGCAAGAGCAGAGCCCGTTGCAATTCTCGCAGCGGGATGCGTCCACCGGCCAACCTTTCGCCAGACACGCCGCTGCGATGGTACGAATCTCGGTCGAGTACCGCCTCGATGTCGCCGACACGAATTCGGCCTCGAGCCAACTCTTCTCGGTAGCAACTTTCGGAGAGAAATGGCTCAGTCCCAAACAGGCGAGCGGCCCGAACTACAGCCTCTTCGAAAGGTTCCTCCTCGAACGCATGGAGCGTGTTGTGGTGGATGAAAACATCGATTGGCCCTTGGGCAGGCAGATAATGGGCCGCGTGATCGACCGATTCCTGAATCAACGCCGCTCGTTCATCAAGAGACAGCTCTTCTGCGCGAGCGGTAGAGCCCAGCGTCCCGGTGCGTGTGGTGCTATCCATTCAAAACACGTGAAAGAGACACAGCAGATGTCAGCGTTGACGGCTGCTGCGGAAAAGAGATCAAGTGACTTATGAATGACAGCATTGGATTTTTTAGGCGAGAAACTCGATGAAGGTCTCGGTTCGGCACAAAGAATAGGGAACCTTTGCTCTTTGAGTACGGCAAAGGCTACAAAAAAGCGTCGGTTTCACACGCACTCGAAACCTTGCAATCCTGCAAGTGCATCTTTTTATGAATCGTGGGCCATTGAATTGCCCATGCCGCGTTCGTACCGCCGCACAACGCTACCCAAACACCGCCGGTCGAACCGAACACCGCCGCTACTTTTGGTAGACTCACAGAGCGAATCCCGTTCATTCCCCCATTGATCGCTAGGCAATTCCTTTGACTTCCGCAGAATCCCCGTTCGCCCGTGGTGCCATTGTGCTCCTCATTGACGATCAGCCAATTATCGGCGAGGCCGTCCGGCGGATGCTGGCTGCTGAAGATGGAATTGCCTTCCACTTCTGCAAGGATGCCACTGCCGCAATCACGATGGCGGCAGAAATCGAGCCGACGGTCATTCTGCAGGATCTCGTCATGCCCGAAGTCGACGGACTCGAACTCGTTAGAAGGTTTCGAGCGGATGATCGATTTGTGAATGTACCCATCATCGTGCTGTCGACCAAAGAAGAGGCGGCAGTCAAGGCCGAGGCCTTTGCACTTGGGGCCAACGACTATGTCGTAAAACTGCCTGACCGACTTGAGTTACTAGCTCGCGTTCGCTACCACTCGCGCGGCTACACCGCATTGCTTGAGCGCAACGAAGCCTTCGATGCGCTCAAGGCCAGCCAGAAAATTCTGGCCAACGATCTGGCGACTGCTGCACATTATGTGCGGTCGCTGCTGCCGCCGCCGCAGGACATTGGCTCAATTCGAGCCGACTGGCGATTTATTCCCTCAGCTGAATTAGGGGGTGATGCATTCGGCTACCACTCCCTCGATGAGGAGCACGTCGCCGTCTACCTCCTCGATGTCTGTGGTCACGGAGTCGGCGCGGCACTGCTCAGCGTCTCAGCGCTCAATGCCGTCCGCAGTGAGGCTTTGCCGCAGACCGATTTTCACGATCCCGGCGCCGTGCTGGCCGCACTCAATCGGGCCTTTCCAATGGAGCGTCAAAACGACATGTTTTTTACGATCTGGTACGGCGTCTACAACAGTCGTGCACGGAGTATTCGCTGGGCCGGAGGCGGCCATCCGCCAGCGTTACTCATTCCACCAGGCGAGGGCGTTTCAACCTCATTGCTCGAATCGGATGGCCCGCTGATTGGGGCCGTGGAGGGGCTGGAGTTTGACTCCCAAGAAGTGGCCGTACCGGCCGGATCAAGGCTCTTTGTTTACAGCGATGGAGCCTTTGAAATTAGTCGCCCCGATGGCTCGATGTGGGCCTTCGAAGACTTTCTGACGACGCTAGCTGCGGCTCCCGAGGGGCCAGAAAATAGAATGGATAAGCTCGTAAGCTTTGTGCGAACGCTCGCTGGACGGGATGATTTCAGCGACGATTTTTCTATGGTGGAATTGCTTTTTAGCTGATGAAGCAACGCAAAAACCCTGAAGTCTGCCCGTTCTGGCCCTAGGAAAGTGCCGTCTTGCACGGACAATTTGAAACCGTACACTTGGTCAATTCGCGGTCTCGACCGGCCGCTAGCGTAGCTCAATTGGCAGAGCAGCTGATTTGTAATCAGCAGGTTGCGGGTTCAACTCCCGCCGCTAGCTCAGTTTGACGAACCCGAATCTGACTGCCGTTTGCTGTAGATTCAATCTTTTATGCGTTCTCCGATCACAACCATTCAAACCACTAGCAACACGAGGGGAGTTTCCCGA
>QWQJ01000101.1 GCA_003670865.1 Planctomycetota bacterium
CGCGACAAACGCGTTGCCGCACCGCCGAAAGAGCATCCTGAAATTGATGCCGCGATTGAGGAAGTGATCTCGCGGCGCCAACAACTTTTACCCGCGCTCATCCAACTAGCTGCCATGGCAAAAGATGGACGGCAGGTGCGTGTCCCGCTGGTGGATCGGGCGATTCCGCTTGTGGCTGACGAATGGGCCCGGCCGGAGATGGGATCTGGATGCGTCAAGATCACGCCCGCCCACGACGCCAATGACTATGACGTCGGCCTGCGGCAAAAGCTACCGATGATCAATATTTTAAATCCCGACGGCACGCTCTCGCCGGAGGCTGGCCCGTATGCCGGCCAGACGGTCATGAAGGCCCGCGCAAAAGTCGTGGCTGATCTAGAGGGTCTCGGTTACCTTGAACTCACTGAAGATCGGATCATTGATCTGGCCCACTCAGACCGTTCTAAAACTCCGATCGAGCCCTATCTGGCCGATCAGTGGTTTATTCGCATGGCGGAAATAGCCCAGCCCGCCCTGGACGCTGTGACCAGCGGCCGCGTACGAATTCGGCCGGAGCGTTACGCCAAAAGCTACCTTGACTGGCTCAGCGAAAAACGCGACTGGCCCGTCAGTCGGCAACTGTGGTGGGGCCATCGGATTCCCATCTGGCATGTCACGGGCGTAGCAGAAGACGATCTGGTGCGGGCCTTTGCCGGTCGCAGCACTGTTTCTTGGCAGCCCGACAGCGAGTCAGGGGCTGAGGGCCAGCCGGACGGCCGGTCCGCCACAGGCAGCCCGTGTGGATGGTTTCTCTGCACATCAGATGAATCAATTGGTGTAGAGAGTATGAGTGGACATCCGCTGGTGCGTGATCCTGATGTGCTCGACACCTGGTTTTCCTCGGCACTGTGGCCGCATTCAACGCTCGGTTGGCCGCAAGCGTCGGCAGAACTCGACTGCTTCTATCCCACGACAACGCTTGTGACCAGCCGCGACATCATCACATTGTGGGTGGCGCGCATGGTGATTATGGGAATTTTTGATACCGGTGAGCTGCCGTTTTACGATGTGGCGATCCATCCCAAGATTTTGGATCGGTACGGCGAAACGATGAGTAAGAGCAAGGGCAATGGTGTCGATCCGCTTGATGTGATCGATAGCTTGGGCGCTGACGCCCTTCGGTTTGGCATGGTGGGCATGGCCACTGAGACGCAGGATGTGCGCATGCCTGTCGAGTTTATCTGTCCTTCCTGTGGAGTGCGGATTGAACAAACGCTCGCCAATCGGATGCTCCCAAAAATTGAATGCGCAAAGTGCAAGCAATTCTTTCGCACGCAGTGGGCATCAAGCGACAGCGATCTGGCCCTCCTCCGTGGGCCAGCCGTTAGCGAGAGGTTCGAGTCGGGAAGAAATTTTGCCAATAAGATTTGGAACGCCACACGGTTTGTTCTGATGAATATGGACGGCTTTGCCGGTGGCCCTCTCGATATGCGCGAAGCGCCTCTGGAAGACCGTTGGTTGGCTAGCCGGCTGGCGAGTGTGACGCGAGATGTGACAGCGGCCATCGACGACTACCGGTTTGCCGAAGCATCGCGAGTTCTCTATGCCTTTGTGTGGGATCAGTTTTGCAGCGCGTATGTAGAGCTGTGCAAATCGCGGCTAGCCGATCCGCTCCTCCGCGACCGGGCTCGTACAATGCTGCTACTGGGCCTCGACACAATTCTCAGACTGCTCCATCCGATGATGCCATTTGTGACAGAAGAACTCTGGCAGCATCTGGGCGAAGCGGTTGGCCAGCGGTGTATGCCGTGGGACAGCGGCACAGGCTTGGCTGAATCAATCATGATCGCCCGTTGGCCAGAACCAGACGCAGCGTGGATTGATGAGCGGACTGAGACGCAGTTCGGTACGTTCCTGGGTGTCGTCGCGGCGATCCGCGAAATTCGCTCTCGACAGAATGTGCCGCCGCGAACCACGCTCAAAGTGGCCGTCTGCAGTTCCCAAAAAACGATTAACCTACTAGAACCGATGCGAGCGGCGATTGAGTCGATGGCGGCAGTCGAAATCCATGCCATGGGATCGACCGTACAGGGCTTTCCAGGGGCGAGCAGTGGAGTGACGGGTGAGTGCGAGGTGTTTGTTGATCTGGCAGATTTCGTTGATGTCGGCACCGAGATTGCCCGGATACAAAAGGAAAATGAAAAACTGTCAGGTTTTATCAAGGCCAAGAAGGCTAAACTCAGCGACGAGAAGTTCGCCGCCAGAGCACCTCAGGCGGTCGTGGAAAAAGAACGCCAGCAACTTGCTGAGTATGAAGCGACTCTAGCGAAGGGAGTCTTGGCCCTCAGCGACTTGCTCTCCCGAAAAGCCCTCTAGGGGATTGTGGCACAAACCCCTCGGTGCCCCGCCGTGCGGGTTCCTGTCTCTGGCGCTACTGAACCGCTCGGTTGCAACAGGACTTTGGTGTAGGATACTGGGCACACCCAAACCTGCTTCGTGAAACAGTTGCTGGAGTATTTTTATGAGCGTGCAAATGGAACTTTCGCGGATCATTATCAGCGAAGTCAACGACCAGCAGGTTGTCTATCTTAAGGAAGTCGAGGGGGATCGCACATTTCCCATCCTGATCGGTCTGTTTGAAGCCACCAGTATTGATCGACGCGTTAAGAATCATCAATCGCCCCGCCCGCTGACACACGACCTGCTCGTATCTGCCGTTGAGATCCTCGGCGGCGAGTTTCAGGATGTCGTGATCAGTGAACTCAAAGAACACACCTACTTTGCTACGGTCCGGGTTCTCAAGGATGGCGAGTTGATTGAAATAGACGCGCGTCCCTCCGATGCAATTGCTATCGCCGTGACCTGTGAACCAGCCCTACCCATTTTTGTTTCAGAGGAAGTTATTGCTGACGTGCTGGGCTAGACAGAGCTATACGCCTGACTCGTTGATGAGATCGCGACGGGCGATCTGTGCGTTCACGCGAAGTGTATAACGCAAAAACGTGGTAGCCAGCAGGCCGACTCTCACAGTATCGATCACGTGACCCATGCCTCCCTTTCTGCTTTCTGATCTGCCGGTGGCCGATGTATTGGCAGACATTCTCGCTGCGTCTCGCAGCGGCGCTGTCGTCGTCACCGCACCCCCCGGATCGGGAAAAACGATGCTTGTGCCGGCGGCGGTGCTAGACGATCTCCCCAAGGGCTTGAAAGTTGTGTTGATGCAGCCACGTCGACTGGCAGCTCGGGCGGTAGCCCAGCAGATCGCTCGGCTGCGAGATGTGCCGCTTGGGGGCGAGGTGGGCTATCAAGTGCGATTTGATGCCTGCGTCAGTCGCGACACACGACTGGTTGTTGAAACCAACGGCATCATGCTCCGTAGGCTGCTGAGTGATATTGCCCTCGAGGGGATCGGCGCGGTCGTCCTCGATGAGTTTCACGAACGGACACTCGAAATGGACCTCGTTCTTGGCCTGCTTGTACGGATTCGCCAAACGGTTCGACCCGATCTGCGGGTGATCGTCATGAGTGCAACGCTAGCCGCTGAACCAGTCGCAAAGATGTTGGGCTGTAAAATTGTAGCCACCGAGGAACGGATTTTCCCCGTTTCCATTCGCTACCAAAGCCGTACCGCGCGGCCGGATCTTGTTGAGAGTGTGGCGGCCAGCGTGGCTGAAGCCCTTAAGATCACAGACGGACACCTGCTGGTCTTTCTGCCAGGGGTCGGTGAGATTATGAAGTGTGAACAGGCACTTCAGTCGCTGGCACAGCGACACGGGCACTCTCTTTTGACCCTGTTTGGCGACCTGCCGCCAGAGCGACAAGAGAGCGTGCTGGCGGATTGTGGCCAGCGAAAAATAATTCTTTCTACCAATGTGGCTGAAACATCGCTGACAATTCCTGGCGTGACCGCTGTGATCGACTCGGGTCTTGCCCGTCAGATGCAAGTGAGCAGTGCGACGGGGCTTGAGCGACTGGAGCTGATCCAGATTTCACAGGCTTCAGCCAATCAGCGGGCGGGCCGAGCAGGCCGCACCGGGCCGGGCATATGCTGGCGGCTCTGGAGTGAGTCGTCGCACCACCTTCGCGCTAGTGCCCAAAACCCCGAAGCGCTGCGCGGCGATCTTGCGGGTCCACTTTTGTATCTGCTCACGCTGGGGGAAGCAACTGATTTTCTCTGGCTTGATCCGCCGCCGCTGGAGGCCATTCAAAATGCGAGGCAGTTGCTAAGGCACCTCGGGGCCATCCAACATCGCGATGCTGTCGACTCGACAGTTGTTCAAAGTCTTCACGGCGAAAAGGCGGGCGAGCCAGACCGCATCACGCCGCTTGGCCTTTTGCTCTCACATCTTCCGGCCCACCCGCGTCTGGCACGACTTCTTTTAGCCGGGGCCCAGCATGGCGTGCTGAGAGAGGCGTCGATTGCAGCAGCACTGCTTTCAGAGCGAGACCCATTTCGATCGATAGACCATTCTCGCAGTGGGCCCAGGGATCGAGTCGCCGTGCGGTCCCGATCCGATATTGTCGATCGCGTCTGTGCCTTACAGGGGTTCTATCTGGAGTCGCCTTTGGCAGATGGTGGCCTTGAGATGCACCCGGGCGGGGCCCGGAATGTGCTGCGAATCGCTGAGCAACTCTACCGACTTGTAGACACGCCTTTGGCCCCCAGAGCTGTGGATCCAGCCACTTCGCTGATGCAAGCGCTGCTAGAAGCATTCCCTGATCGACTCACGCGATTGCGGCCGGGCGCACAGGATCGCGGCACAATGGTGGGGGGCCGTGGGGTCCGTATGGATACAAACTCACGCGTCCGTCAGGAGCCGTTTTTTCTGGCCATCGACATCGATGATCACTCGGGTGAAGCACGTGTCAGACAAGCGTCTGCAGTGGACGCCGCTTGGCTTGTGCAGGAACCTTTGCGGGAAATGAATCTCCGCAGCGTTGAGGAATTGCTTTACCATCCGTCGCGTCGGCAGGTGGAGGCCCGTCTTCGCACGTACTGGATTGATCTGGTCATTGATGAAACACCAATAGCGATTCAAGACACTCAAGCCGCTGCCCTCGTGCTGGCTCGCGAGGCCAGTTCGCACTTGGATCGCGTGCTACCAGCCCCTGAGAGCATGGCAGGCCGATTTGCGCAGAGGATTCGTTGGCTGGCAGCCGCCGCACCCCAGTTGGGTTTACCATCATTTGATTCAACCTATCTGGCCGAAATGGTACCGGAAATGTGTTCCGGAATCCGTCGCCTGGACGACATTTCTAGCGCCGACTGGCTTTCGCGGTTTCAAGCAGCGGTCGGTTTTGACCGTCTGGCAGAAGTCAATCAATGGGCTCCCGCTGAGCTAGAACTCCCCAATGGTAAGCGGCACCTCCTGCAGTATCTGGAGCCAGGTCAGCCCCCAGTTTTAGCCGTACGCATCCAAGAACTTTTTGGTGTGATCGCGACGCCTCGCATTGCTGGCGGACGGGTTGCCGTACTTCTGCATTTACTTGGGCCCAATCATCGACCGCAGCAGGTCACATCCGATCTGGCGAGCTTCTGGCAGAACACCTATCCAGACGTTAAAAAAGAACTCCGTCGCCGGTATCCAAAGCATTCATGGCCTGATGATCCGCTGACGGCAGCCGTCCCTCACAAGCCACATTCACGATGAGTATGAGAAGACGCTAGTGCTTCTCGCGGCACCACGAGGCTCTTTCTGACGGTGCGTCGGGTACGGACCGAAGTGCGGTTGTAGCGGGCGTGCCTGACATTCCGGCCCTCCTGCTGATGTGGTTTATCTGTTTTGCGCCGCCAGCCAAGCTCTCGCTTGATTCTTGTTATTGGGCGAACCGATTTCTTGAACGACGGCACTGTGTCGTCAATGAAGTAATCCAGTCCACCCACACATTTTTACGAGCAGGAGCCCGCCCATGGTCCGCATCATCTTCACAATCGCCTTTGTGGCGAGTATGCTCATTGGTGTCACCGCATCAGCCGATCAGAGTCGCACAGCCAGATCGACTGTCCAAACGAATCGTAAGGGCCCGGTTGCCAAGCTCATTGAGCTAGAGCGACGCAAGAACGAATGGCTCCGTGAGAAAATGGGTCGGTAAGACTCCCCCGCACGCCAGTGATGCGGCGGACGATCTCCGCTAGGGGTCCGATAGCAATGTTGGCCTTTAGTGGTAGATTCGTCCGCCGCGACTCGCGGTGGTACTAGCTGTGAACGGCACTTTTTGTCTGTAGCGGTGAGATCAGAGATGCCTGACTCTCAAAGGGAATGGCTCGACGGACTGCGAGAGCGTGGCAGGCGGGCTCAATTGCGTCTTTCTACGGTGTCGACGAAACAATTCGCTGCTGAAAAGCGAATCCTGGCCACCGGGCTTCTCGCCTGGCTAAACACTGATCTGGGGCCACTGCTCCAGCAAAACGCAGAGTCTTCTGCGGAGCAGACTGTTCCTGGAATTGTGATCACAACCTCGCCGTCAGGCCTTGAGGCCGCACGAGAGATATTGGCTCAGAAGGATTCGTTTATCGAGAGCCTGCGGGACAGACTGATCTGTGTGCGGGAGGCAGACTATCGACTCTGGTTGAGGCGGAACCCAGATCCGCACTACCGCTGGCACATCAACCATTGGACCTGGATCAAGACCACGGTACCTACGAAACGATGGAGTGAATATACGCAGTTTCCCCTCGGGCCCGACGAGTGCTACTGGCTTCATCGAACTGGTACCAGCGGAGCCGGTTCGATTGACAGACGTTTTTGTCACCTCTGGAAATGTGACGGTGAAGTGGCAGTGCTCCTCAAGGCGTTTGTCAGTGAAACAGGTGTCAACGAACTCGGGGCGACCGACTAAAGTTATTTCAATTGTGAATTCAAGTTAGCTGCGGTAGTGTAAGGAAAAATCTTTTCGTGGAACTTGCCTCGATGACGCCCCGCATTCTACTCACGACAACTTCGTTTCAGGATACCCCTGGCGACCACCAGAAACTCTTGGCTGACACCGGTTGGGAAATCGTTACGGCCCGCGGCCCGCTCAGTGAGGCCGACACGCTCGCGGCGGTCGGAGACATCGACGGCTATATCTGCGGCGACGACGTGATCACGCGGGCTGTTTTAGAAAAGGCGAGTCCCCGGCTCAAGGTGCTGAGTAAATATGGAATCGGCGTCGATAAAATTGATGTGCAGAGTTGTACAGCGTTTGGAATCCCGCTGCTTTTTACGCCGGGAGTCAATCACACCACTGTCGCGGAGCATGTGTTTTTGCTTCTTTTGGCACTCGAAAAGAATTTTTACTTCCATACAGACTCCACTCGGACTGGCGGCTGGCAACGCAAAACTGGACGTGAATTGCTCAACAAAACAATTGGCGTCATTGGCATGGGCCGGATTGGAAAAGAGGTGAGTATTCGCAGTCGGGCTTTTGGAATGAATGTGATTGGCTTTGACCTTCACTGGGACGAGACGTTTGCAGCCGCCCACGGCGTCGTCCGAGCAAGCACGCTGCAAGACTGCCTGCGTGTCTCGGACTATATTTCGCTGCACACCAATCTGACTCCCGAAACACGCAATCTCATTTGCACGTCCTCGATGGCGATGATGAAGCCGGGTGTCATCATTCTCAATTGTGCACGAGGCGAAATCGTCAATACAGCAGATATCGCCGAG
>QWQJ01000078.1 GCA_003670865.1 Planctomycetota bacterium
GAAGAAATCAATATCACCTATTCCGAACTCGACCGTAAATCGCGGGCCGTAGGGGCGTGGCTGATCGCCTCCGGCATGACCGGTAAGCGGGTGCTCTTACTCTATCCGTCGGGGCTCGATTTTATTGCTGCCTTCATGGGCTGCCTGTATGGGGGCGCGATCGCCGTGCCGGCGTATCCACCTCGCAAAAACCGCTCCGTCGAACGAATCGAGGCGATCGCCGCCGATGCCAATGCCTCTGTGGCGCTGACAACCCGCGACGTGCTCGATCGCTTCGATGTTTTGCGGGCGAGCGCACCGAGCCTCGAGCGACTGCTCTGGAAAGTTGACAGTGAATTGGAGGGTGATTGGTCTGATCGCTGGGAACGCCCGGCCATCGACGGCAGCACGCTGGCCTTCCTGCAATACACAAGCGGCTCAACAGGTACGCCCAAAGGAGTGATGCTCTCGCACGAAAATCTGCTGCACAACTCTCTGCGGATCATGCAGGCTTTTGAAATTACGCGGTCTCAGCCGGCCGTGTTTTGGTTGCCAAGCTTTCACGACATGGGCCTGATCGGCGGCATTCTGGTGCCGCTCTACAGCGGAAAATTTAATGTGCTGATGTCCCCTGTGGCTTTTTTGCAGAAGCCCCTCCGATGGCTACAGGCGATTTCGAAATATCGCGCCGCAATCAGCGGGGGCCCCAACTTCGCCTACGAACTTTGCGTCCGAAAAACCACGCCCGAACAACGCGCCACGGTCGACTTATCGAGTTGGTCGCTGGCGTTTAACGGGGCTGAGCCTGTGCGGGCCGAAACAATCGAGGCTTTTGCTGAAGCGTTTGCACCGTGTGGATTTCGTCGCGAGGCATTCTTTCCCTGCTACGGATTAGCCGAGAGCACTCTGCTTGTCACCGGCGGCATGAAGTTTGAGCCACCGGTCGTGCGGGCATTCGATGCGGCGGCGATTGAAACAGGCAGCGCCGTTACACGCAGCGGGTTTGCTCCCGGCACGCGGCGACTGGTCGGCAGCGGCCGAGAGCTTGACGGGCAGGATGTGAGGATTGTCGATCCGCACACCTTGAAAGCGCTGACCCCTGGGCGTGTCGGTGAAATCTGGGTGAGTGGGCCGAGCGTGGCGCAGGGCTACTGGAACCGACCGGAAGAGACGCAGGCCACATTTGAAGCGATGCTCGCGCAGCCCGACGCCAGATCGGCAGCGCAGTCGATTACCAAGTGGCGGCCAAACCCTGGCCCTTACCTACGGACTGGCGATCTCGGCTTCTTTGATAACGGCGAATTATTTGTCACGGGTCGGCTCAAAGATCTGATCATCATTCGCGGTCGCAATCACTACCCACAAGACATTGAGCAGTCGGTGGAGGCCGTTAGTTCGATTGTGCGAGCCGGTTCGGTGGCGGCGTTTTCTGTCGACATTGACGGACGCGAACGGGTGGTTGTTGTGGCAGAACTCGAACGCGGCAAACGAAATTCTGATGACCTGGCGGTCGCGTTTGACGCCATCCGGAAGCAGTTGGCCATCGAGCACGAGATCGCGCTGGAGGCGATTGTGATGGTGCGTCCCAACAGCATCTCCAAAACTTCCAGCGGAAAAATTCAGCGGCACGCCTGCCGCCGGCAGTTTCTGGACGGCACGCTGGACATCATTGAGCAAAATATTCTGGTGCCTGGCGTGCAGGCGGCGGCCCACATCCCTGCCACTCACTCACCCGCCCAACTGCCTATGGCGAGTGGGCGAGTCGTTGCCGCGGAGACCCCGCGACTGGCGCGGCAGCGGCCTGTTGGCGAGGCATCTCGGGCCTTGCGGCCAGATCGTGAACTGCCAAAAGATCTCGTTGAATTGGTGTACGAGCATGTGCGACGGATCGCCAAGGAGCGGGCCGGCGCACTCACGCTCGACACCAACATTGTCGAACTCGGCCTCGATTCGCTGGAGCGGATGGAGATTGTCGCGAGCCTTGAAGAGACATTCGGCGGTCGCTTTCCGGAGCAGGTGCTACCCCAGATCGAAACCTGCCGCGAGGTGACCGAGGCAATCATGGATTACCTGCCTCTCGATGGTCGCAAGCAGGTCGAGGCGGCCCGCGTGATTTCCCAAATCGATCCCGACACCTACACCATCGCGGAGTTTCCCGAAGTGCGGGCGCTTGAGCAAAACTTTGCGATGGTGCGAAACGCAGGGCTCGAAAACCCTTACTTTGGCGTGCACGAGGGGCTCACCAACGATCGCACGCGTATCGGCGGTCGGGAAATGGTGAGCTGGGCCACCTACAATTATCTGGGCATGTCGGGTGAGCCCGAGGTGACAATGGCCTCGAAGGCCGCGATCGATCAGTACGGCACAAGTGTCTCGGCCAGTCGACTGGTGTCGGGCGAGAAAGTGATCCATCAAGATTTGGAGCGGGCGATCGCGAAGTTTGTCGGTGCCGAAGATGCGATTACATTTGTCGGAGGCCACGCCACGAACGAAACGGTGATTGGGCATGTGGTGGGCCCGGGCGATTTGATTCTGCATGACAGCCTTTCGCACAACAGCCTGTTGCAGGGGGCCGTGCTTTCTGGTGCCCGCCGCCGCCCATTTCCGCACAACGATTTTGAGGCGGCGGAAGAACTGCTGGCCCAAGTTCGCAGCCAATACCGCCGAGTGCTAGTTGTCATCGAAGGCATCTACAGCATGGACGGTGACTTTTCGAACCTGCCTAAATTCATTGCCCTTGCTAAGCGGCAGAAGGCTCTTTTGATGGTCGACGAGGCCCACTCGATTGGCGTGATGGGATCGCGTGGCCGGGGCATCGGCGAACACTTTGGCGTCAATCCCGCCGATGTCGATCTCTGGATGGGCACGCTTTCAAAGGCCTTTGGCAGTTGCGGTGGTTACATCGCCGGTTCCCACACGCTGGTTCGCTGGCTTAAGTATACGGTGCCGGGATTTGTCTACTCTGTCGGTCTTCCGCCAGCGGCGGCAGGCGCGGCGCTGGGGGCCTTACGGCTCTTAGAAAAGCAACCGGAGCGCGTGGCAAAACTGCACGCCAACGCCACTCTCTTTTTGCAACTGGCTCGCGAGGCAGGGCTCAACACAGGGCCTTCGGGAGGTTCGGCGATCATCCCGATCATTCTGGGTAACTCCATCAACAGTTTAAAACTGTCACGGGCGCTCTTTTTGCGTGGAATTAATGTGCAACCGATTCTCTATCCTGCTGTGGAAGAAACAGCAGCCCGGTTGCGATTCTTTATCACATCGCGACACACGCCAGAGCAGATTCGCCGCACGATTTCTGCGATGCAGGAAGAACTGACCAAGATCGATCCGCAAGGGTGCAGCCTACGCCAGTCGCTGGCGAGTGTCGGGTAGAGGTGGCCTGATCCGCGACATGAGACTGCGGAACAGACGTAGCACCAGCTAAGCCCAGCTAGGCCGCACCTAGGCCCAGGTGCGACCGCTGGCGTGTTCGACGCGGGGTGGGAAGTTACCGAGTAGACCACCGATCACATCCCAGCCCTGGTGGCGACGGACCTCGATATCTCCCTGCTGATTGATTCGCACAAGGCACGTGTCGGTGAGACCGGCTTGCTGAAGGTCTTCCGGTGAAACCTCGTCGGGCTCAAGCATACTCATCAGTGCGCGGCCATTCATTTCGATAAACTTCACTGTTTATTTCCTTTTGAATTGTTGAGGAATCTTTGTCGCTGAACGTTGCCCAGTAGAATCCTACTTGGAATAGACTTTTTACTCGTTGCAGCGGTGCTTAAAAAACTCTCGTTCCAAAAGCACAAATTGATCGGGGGGTATTTCCTCGGCCCGAACCGAGGCGGTGAACCCCATGGATTGGTAGACGCGTTCGACCATCGTCCGCGCTTCTGGATTTTGCTTGCCACCGGCGATTCGCACAAGCACTCCCCGCAGTAATTTTCGTCGATGGCAAAAAATGTCGCGGACAAAGTCATGAAAACGGCTCAGATTTTCAATGGCGGCCCGTCGCTGGGGCTCTAGGTCGATGCGCACAATGGCTGACTCGACCTTGGGCCGGGGCCAAAAAACGCTGGGCGGGAGCACGCGGATGATTTCCGTTCGGCACTGCGCCCCGATCCACACCGACAACGCGTTGTACGAATGAGACCCTGCCGGACTGCTCATGCGTTCGGCCATCTCACGCTGCACCGTCACGGTGGCACTGTCAAACGGCCGGGGAAGTGCCAAAAGATTTGAGATCACAGGGGTGGCAACGCAGTAAGGCAGATTGGCGACAAGCAAAAATCGGCCCGCTGGCGACGGCCCAATCGCGGCAGTCACCGCCTCGATCACCGCGGGCGACATTTTATGTTTTGAGGCCAGCGCGTCCCCCTCCACGAGCGTGACACGGTCGAGGAGGCAGGTGGCTTCGGCTGGATCGCCAGACGATAGATCGGGTAGATCGCTTGCGGAGATCAGCCTGTCGCGTGCCAGTTGGGCCAGTCGGCGATCGATCTCCACGGTCACCACGTGCTGGGCCACGCGAGAGAGTCGTTCCGTCAGGGCACCTGTGCCGGTGCCCACTTCCAGCACGACATCAGTCGGCCCGATGCCGGCTGATCGCTCCAGAAGCTCAAGCAGATTTAAATCGACGAGAAAATTTTGTCCCCGCTGAGTGTCGATCGTAAAGCCGACCTGGGCAAAAAGTTTTTTAAGGTAGGCCGTAGTCTGCCGAGCGGGGCCGGTTGCCGTGCGGTCGAGCATGGCGGTCTCCGCAAGATCGGTTGACAAAAGAGGCTTGGGGTGCTGTTGTTCCAGCGGTGTCTTCATCGGACGCGAGCTTTCTGTGTGGCAGTCGTATCGGGTGGGATGGTTGCGGCGCTTGTTTCCAGCCAGCGGGTGACATATTTAAAGACAAGATCTGTTTCCAGATTCACGCTCTGGCTAGGCCTCAGGGTGCCCAGCGTTGTGCCAGCGAGTGTGTGGGGAATGAGGGCAACGCAAAAAGTTGATGAGGTAACGCTGACAACCGTCAGGCTGACGCCGTCGAGCGTCACGGAGCCTTTGGCAGCCATCTGGCAGAGGAGGGCAGGGGCGGCCGAAAAGTGGCAGGTCACCCAATCTCCTTCCTGCTGAAGTGATTCAAGGCAGCCGACTCCATCGATGTGGCCAGTCACGAGGTGGCCACCCAAACGGTCGGTAAGACGCATCGATCGTTCGAGGTTGACGCTGCTGCCGGCGGCAAGACTTCCCAGCGTTGTCCGCAAAAGTGTTTCTGGGCCGAGCTGGAACTCTAACAGGGGTGCAGCGACTCCCACGATCGACAAGCAGCAGCCGCTGATACAAATGCTCTCTCCCAGAACTGCATCGCCGGCCAGCGAGGCCGACTCGACAATGAGTCGCACGCCAGGCGGTTCTGAAAGAACTGCGGCAACACGACCAAGCGACTCTACCAAGCCAGTGAACATAGAGATCCTCGGGCAACAAGGCCGACGGTCGCCGACGGGCGCAAAAATGAAGTCCGAAAACAGAACCATAAAAAATGAACGCTGCCGGCCGGACGGTCTTGAAAGAATAGTCGCCCCCGCCCTCGCCAGCCACGGCCTTGCGTAGTGGCCGACCGTTGACACAATTGCGGGCGGCGTGACCAGAGTCAGCCAGCTTTGCAATCGCTCCTCAGTATGTCCCCCCGTTTAGTCCCATTCCTAGAAAGCCCCACCTGCCATGTCCACGATCATCGACATCCACGCCCGCCAGATTCTTGACAGCCGAGGCAATCCTACGATCGAGGTTGATGTTAGTTTGGCCGACGGCGCCTTTGGCCGGGCTGCCGTTCCCTCTGGTGCCAGCACAGGCGCTCACGAGGCCTGGGAAAAGCGAGACGGCGACAAGGGAATCTATCTGGGCAAGGGCGTCTTGGAAGCGGTTGAGAACGTCAATACGCAAATCGCTGAAGAGCTTGATGGTTGCGATGCCCTCGATCAGACATCGATTGACCAGCGGATGATCGAGCTTGACGGCACGCACAACAAAAAGAATTTGGGTGCCAATGCCATTCTGGGCGTCTCGATGGCTGTGGCCCATGCGGCGGCCGAACATTGCGGGCTGCCGCTTTTCCGTTACCTCGGTGGCATAACTGCCCGCCTACTCCCGGCGCCGATGATGAACATCATCAACGGTGGTGCTCACGCCGACAATCCTCTGGACGTGCAAGAGTTCATGGTGATGCCGCTGGGCTTCGATTCATTTGGCGAGGCTCTGCGGGCTGGCGTCGAGACATTTCACGCATTGAAGAAAGTGCTTAAGGACAAGAAACTTTCTACGGCCGTCGGCGACGAAGGGGGCTTTGCCCCGCACATCGGCACCTGCGCAGAGGCGCTCGAAGTGATTCTGGCGGCAATCGCAGCGGCCGGCTACACGCCCGGCAAAGAGATTTGCATCGCCCTTGATGTAGCGGCTACAGAGCTCTTTGATGCCAAGACTGGCCTGTACACGATCGAGGGCAAGTCGCTCGATTCTGCCGGCATGGTCGCTTTTTACGACAGCCTCGCTAGCCGCTATCCGATCGTTTCGATTGAGGACGGCTGCTCCGAGGACGACTGGCAGGGCTGGAAGCTCCTCAGCGAGAAGCTTGGCAGTAAGCTGCAACTCGTCGGTGACGATTTATTCGTCACCAATTCCGAGCGCTTGACTCGCGGCATTACGGAGAAAATTGCCAATAGTATTTTGGTCAAGGTCAATCAGATTGGCACACTCACCGAAACGATCGCAGCTGTTGAATTGGCTCATCGCAGCGGCTACACATCGATCGCCAGCCATCGCAGCGGCGAGACTGAAGATGCCACGATTGCCGACCTCGCTGTCGGTCTTCGAACTGGCCAGATTAAAACGGGATCGGCCTCGCGCAGTGATCGTGTTGCCAAATACAATCAGCTTTTGCGCATCGAGGAGTTGCTAGGTGACGAAGCACTCTACGCCGGCCACGACGTTCGCGCCCGTTGGCCGGGGATTGCCTAGAGACTGCGATCCGGGCTGATTCTTGCGTGTGAGCGACTTCATCGTGATCTCGTTTTTGCCTCCCTTCGCGGGGGCGGAAATTGTGCCTATCATGCTGATGCAGGAAGAAACCATTGACGACTGCCCCAAAAGAAGCCCAGACCGGTCTTGAGCCTAGGCCAGCAGCCTTTTGTTTCACCGACAGCGGATGGTTTTGGATGCTGCTTTTTTCACTCATGGCGCTCGTGGGTATCGCGCTGATCGCTCCAAAATTCGACAAGCGTCAGCGGCAGATTGAGCGACGTTTTTTTGGGCGAGAGCAGGTGGCGATGCAACGCGCACGGCAGGCTGCTGGACTGCCACCCATCGACCAGACTGCGGCTCACGACCAAGGGGATCCCCGCCCTGTGGCTGTCGACGCAGAGGGGGCGGTTGCGGGCGAGCCGCAGCGGATCGTGCCGCTGTGGACGCTCAGCACCGCTGCTGTTGTGGCCGCAATGGTTGCTGCGACAATGCTCGTGCGAGAGTCGCGTGGGCCCAAAGCAGGACCCGACCTCAACTGATGATTGAGCGGCGGCGGGAGAGATAATCCCAGACAACAAAGCGATCGAGTTCTTTGCCGCCACTAAAAAAGACGCGCCCCTTTGCCGTTTCTGCCAAACGGTAGGCAAACCGAATGTCCTCTCGCGACTGTGTCCAGCCAGCGAGTAAAAAGACATTGACGGTGATCCCATCGCGGCGGCATGCCATCGCCTCGCGGATCGTCGCTTCTTCGGTGCGGGGATGGGGTGGGTAGAGCAGAAAGAGTTGGCTCCCTTCAAAATGGGCTGTCGGCAAGCCGTCTGTAATGATGATCACCTGCTTATTGGGAGTGTCCTGCCGGGCCAACTGCTGCCGCGAGAGTTGCAAGGCGTGCTGGATATTGGTGAAGTGCGGCGGCAGATCGCTCTCTGAAATGGCCGGGTCGCTCATGTCTGCCCGCAGGCGAACCACCGAGTCAAACACGGTCACTGGTTTTGGCATGAGTGTGACGATTTCGCCAAAGGCCCGCGGCTTGGCAACCGAATACATCTCGATGAATTGGAGAAAGTCGCCGGGGTACTCTTTCTGCACGAGGCCCTGCAACGCCAGTGCCATCCGCTTGACGCTCACATACAGCCCTCCGTACCGCATTGAACCACTCATGTCGAGGACGACCGTCGTGGCACACTTTGGGTTATTGCGAGTGCGGTGCACTTCGATATCCCGCTGGATCAATCGCAGCGGCTTTTTGTTGCCGTCGGGCTCGGACGCCGTTCGTAGCATGGCGTTGATCAACGATCCGGGAATGTCGATGTGGGCCACCGAGTCGCCAAACTCGTAGGGACGCGTCGGCACCATTTCCACCGCGCCGTCACCGACAACATTCACCTGATGTCGGCCAGTGCGGGAGGGGTCGAGTGAAGAAAAGACTTTTTCGAGCAGCTTTCCCTGAAACATTCGCATGGCTTTGGGCGTCAGTTGGTAGCCCTTCGGCGTGCGTTGGAGTCCTTGCTCGGAGGCCATCTGCTCCAGCATTTCTTGCACTTGTCGCTTGAGGCGTTGGAGATCATCCAACTCCCCGGCCTCGGCGTATCCGGAGAGTGCCTCCATGTCGATCAGGCCAATTGTGGCATTTTTCCGCGCCTCATCCAACTGCTGGAGCAGCATCTCGATCGTTTCTAACTCCTCCTTGAGGCCGATCGCCTCGGGCACGGTAAGCCGCTGGCGGCCGGTAAATATCCACTTGGAAGCGAGTTCATCGACCTGATAGACATCACCCAATCGATCCACGAGCCCAACGAGTTGCGTGCCGAACTGACTCTGGTCGTTGTCCTGCGCATACCAGAGCCGTTCGAGTTGACGCAGTTGTTCCTCGCGCACAGCGCGGGCAAACGCATCGCGATGCTTGGCCGGTGGTTTGACATGCTCGGCCGCATCGCGAAAAGCAGCTCGGGCTTTTTTTTGCACCGTTGTGGTTTCGTAGTGCTCGAGTAATTTACGTCGACGTTCCTCCAGCCTCTTCTTGATTGAGTCGATCGATGGGCCAAGACCCTTGATCTGCTCCGGATCAAGAACCACTGCCTTGGCCAACTGCTCGTCGGTGAGTTCCTCGACACTGCCGTATTCGAGCAGATGCTCCATCGCCGGGCTGACTAAGTCCCCGACGGGGGGCCGGGGAGGCGGTATCCGTGCTGGATCGTAGCGCTGATAAGAATGAACGATTCCGCCAAGCGTGTCACGAGTGGGCATTGTAATGTGTTGCCGTTCTGGGGTCGTAGCGAGAGCCTTTGGGAGAAAAGTCCCCGTCGATCGATCTATCGGAAGCTGCTCACGTCATAGGTTGTGCGGCCGTGTTTTTGGATCCGCGAGATTCGCTCTGAGGCATAGAGACCGGCCAGCACAAATTCGATGCAGCTGGCGCGAACTGCTGGGTCTTTTGAGGCGTTGACCTCAAAAGCTTTTTCCCAAATCGCCGGCACGTTCTCGACGACCTGTGCATAGGCCGCCGATGGCAGCATGTCGCCGACCTCGATCTTGACGCCTTCGGAAAAAACCTTGGCGATGCCGTCAAGGCCGTGCTTCTCGACATACTCCCCAAACACCGTCTTTATGGCCTCGGCGATCACGCTGTCGAGCACCTGCCGTTCTGACATCTGATGGCTGCCCATCATGTCAAGTTCCAGCTTGCCAAGGCTGGAGGCATAGAGGTGGCCCATGTCGCTGATGCGGGGCACTGCCGGCCTCTCATTGAGACGCACACCGCGTTGCCGAGCACTGGCCACAAGCGTCTTGTAGTTGGCAATCGAAAAGCGGGCACTGACGCCCGACTGCTGATCAATAAACTTACTCTTGCGAGCGGCGATCGTGATCTCCTCTAAAATCGCTTTCATGAAGTACGGCACGACCACCGGCCACTCCCCCCCGAGATCAATCGCTGCGGCCTGATCAGAGACGCGAATGCCAAGGTCGCGATCGGCTGGATAGTGAGTGTGGATCACAGCGCCGATCCGGTCTTTGAGTTGCGGGATCACTTTGCCGGAGCGGTTGTAGGTGGCTGGATTGGCTGAAAAAAGCAGCATCACATCGATGTCGAACTTAACCGGATAGCCGCGAATCTGCACATCCCGCTCCTCTAGGATGTTGAACATGCCGACCTGCACCAATTCGTCGAGTTCCGGCAACTCGTTCATCGCGAAGATGCCGCGATGGAGTCTGGGAATGAGTCCGAAGTGCAAGGCCTCCTCGGTTGACATGCTTGTGCCGCCGGCCAGTTTGGCGGGGTCGATCTCACCGATGATGTCGGCAAACTTGGTGCCCGGGGCGAGCCGTTCGGCGTACCGCTGGGCCCGCGGCCACCACGCGATCGGCACATCGGCCTCGTCTCGCGTCGCCACCAGCCGTCTGCCGGCAGAAGTAATGGGGCAGTAGGGATCGTCGTGTAGGGGAATCGACGGATCTTCAAGGTAGGGCAGATACTCATCCAAAAAGTTGACGATTAACCGCATGAGCTGGCTCTTGGCCTGCCCCTTCTCGCCGAGGAAAAGCATGTCGTGACCGGCCAAGACTGCAATATTAATTTCGGGAATGACAGTGTCGTCGTAGCCGACGATGCCCGGAAAGAGTTCGGCCCGATCCTGCAGCAACCGTAAGAAATTGAAGCGGACCTCATCCTTGACGGGGCGGCTTTTCCAGCCGCTCTCACGGAGCGTCTTTAGGGTTTTCGGCAAGTGCGGAGGGGGCGAATATTGTTCTGGAGCAGCAGTCATAAAAGAGATGATCCCGAGGAGTTTCGTTTGCGGCGGCCACTGGTTTGGAACGCTGCCTAAGTGTAGGCGCTGGCAACGGCCAGAACACGATCCCTATGTCACAGTGTGGAGGCAGCCTATGACTTTTGCGTCATGGACTGGCTGTGGGTCTTCTGCAATCCCAAACCTTCCCCGACACAGGGCAATTTTCAGGGCTTCAGCCCGACGAACTCAAGGCCCAAACACGCTCAGGCGACGGCGGCCTTGATCGCGGGGAGACGGATCGTGATGGCGGTGCCCTTGCCGGGAGCACTTTCAACGCGGATTCTACCGCGATGGCCTTCGATGATCTCACGGCAGGCCGAAAGGCCAAGGCCGCAGCCCCCCTTGCCAGTTTCATCAGGGCCGCTCTTGGTTGAATAGTGGGGATCAAACATCCGCCGCCTCACATCCTCCGTCATGCCGCAACCGGTGTCTCGCACCAAGAGATCCACCACTCCGAGCGACTCTTGTTGCGAAAGCCGGAGGATCAGCCGGCCGCCGCCAGCCATGGCCTGTCGGGCATTGACAAGCAGATTGATGAGCACCTGCTGGATTTGACTGGGATTCGCTAAAACGCGAGGGACAGGGGAAAACTCGCGTTCAACTTGAACTCGGTATTTCATCATTTCCCGTTCCAGTAAAACCAGTGCATCTTCCATCAGCAGTTCCAAATGAGTCGGCTCGAATCGAGTTGAGCCGTGCCGCGACATATTGAGAATGCTGGCCGTGATCTTGGCTGCGCGGGTGCCGGACGAGAGAATGCGTTCTAATGCCTTGTCGCGAGTGGGCTGATCGCGATGCCGCAGGCCCATCCGGGCGTAGTTGAGAATCGTGGTCAGGGCGTTATTAAATTCGTGCGTTGTGGTGCCCAGCAATTCTCCGAGGCTGGCTGCTTTTTGCGCATCAAGCACCTGCCGCCGGAGTGCCGCCACCTCAGCGGCATGCCGCAGGCGGGCCACCTCCAACTGCCGTTGCAGCATGGCGGTGAGTTCTACACTGCCGAGAGCGGGAGCGGTCGACGATCCCAAGAGTGTCGTGCCCAGAGCCGTAGCTCCCGGCAGAGGACTCTCAGTGTTAGGTTTTCCAACTGGCCCCATCGCGAGTCTCCAAACCGGTTGAATCCGTCTACTTGTTCTCGTCGGTTTTGCTGTTAGCTTCGTGCCGTAAGCCGGCCAGACCCCGCAGAGCAGCACCAAAAACCACCTGTTCAGCCTGCAAGGGGTTGCTCGACTCAGGCGGCATTTCTACCCCAATCGCCCGACTTTTCAGGCATGAATTGCGAGAAAAGCCCGCCGCGCACATTCCTGCATGCTCTTCAGGGGTATCGTCCAAGCTCGGCTAGGGACTCTATACTCGGGAGATTGCACCTTTTGCATCACTCGACCGTTCAATTCACACTATCCATGCCCGGTATACCCAGCCCTTCGATTTCCGAAACCCCGTTATAACCCTCGCATTTCCTGTAGCCTTCCAGACCTATTGGCCACTCTCGTCAGGGAGATCTATGCACCGACTTTTGGAAAAAACAATGAGCCGATCAAGCGGTCGGATCGGCAGCCAGCGAGGCTTTACCCTGGTTGAACTCTTGGTCGTAATCGCCATCATCGGGCTTTTAATAGGCCTGCTTTTGCCGGCAGTGCAGTCGGCCCGCGAGGCCGTTCGGCGTACGTCCTGTAAATCCAACCTCAAACAAATCGGGATTGCCTTCCAGCAGTACCTTGACAGGAAAACCAAGGGAAAGTTTCCTGTGGCGGCTGTCTTACCCAGTGCGGAACTCACTTTTTATGCTCCGGATCGGCCCATCAGGCCCAGCGTGGCATCGGTTGTGGGGTCGTACATTGAAAACTCCCGAGAGGTTTTTCGATGTCCTTCAGACAACATCTACTTCCTGCGTTCGGGAGAGAAGGCCGATCTGATCAAGTCCAAGCTAGAAACGATCCCCACCGCCGATCGACCTAAGGAGTACGAAACTCAAGGCTATGAGGGCATAAGCTACGAATACCCCGCGAGGCGATTGATCAACGAAACCGTCTCGCCAGCGGTGGGCAAAACCCGCATCGAGGCACTCGCCTACCGTGGCAATCAAGGGGCATCTTCGAAGCTCTGGGTGCTCTATGAGTTTGAAGCGTTCCATGCGTCGGGATTTGCATTCTTGAGCAGCCCTGCCGAAAACGAGTTCAATGACCCAGATGTCAACCGGCCGATTCCCACCGAGGGAGCTAGAAACTTTCTCTACTTCGATGGCCACGTCGATAATCTATAATTCGTAGATGGAATCATTTGAGGAGGTGATTGATGAGCACAATTTCTATGCGATCGATGGCCAGTACGCCGCGAGGAGATGGTCAGAGCACCTCCGGATCGGCCGGGCGGTGGATGATGGCGCTATTGATTCTGGGACTGATCGCGTTTGGCATCGCGTGGCTGGCGGGCTTTTTCGCAACAGACCCTCGCGTGCTTGAAATTCGCAAGTTGCAGGCAGATATGCGGCAAAAGTTTTCTGCCACAGGGGGCCCCTCGACGCTCGTAGAAGCAACTTCTGGAGTGGTGGCGATGGGACAGATTCGGCAGAAGATTGAGGCCTTGCCAGAACGCCTGAGGCCCCAAGCAGAAAAAGGGGGGGAAGGCATGTTTCGCTCGGTCATGCAGGCAAAGATCAAGGGTTATTTTGCGCTGCCTCCAGAGAAACGAAATGCTGAGCTCGATCGACAGATCAAACAGGAAGAATTGATGCGAAAGGCATGGGAGACCGGTGGGGCGGTCATGAATGCAATCACTGGTGCTAGTCAGTCGGGTGGCACTCCGCAAGCAGGACAAACCGCTAGCGGGAACTCAACAAGCGGTGGGCGGCCAAGCGGCGGTCCGACAAGTGGTGGGTCTGAGGAGTCTCGAAACAAGTGGCGTAAGGACATGATCGATCGCACCTCGCCAGAGCAGCGGGCCGATTATATCGAATACCGTCGCGCGATGGATCAGCGTCGTACTCAACTCGGCTTGCCGTCCATGGGGCCTCGATAGGGTTGTTGGCAGCGGTCTCAGGCCGACGGTTTTTTCTGACCCGAGTTGAATGCAATTTTACGCAAAGCCCTCAATCGTTTATGAGAGACACGCTTGGCCTGCTTGAAGAATCGCTGCAGTTGGCCCGAGATCTGGGCTACTCAATTCGAGAGGAGCCCCTCGGCGATCTGCCCGGCGGGGCGTGTTTACTGGGTGGAGTGCGTCAGATTCTGATCAACATGGAGCACGCTCCTGCCGAGCGACTCGATCTCCTGTTGCGATTGTTGGCCGAGGATTCTAGCGCAGCAGAGTTTCCAGTCAGTCGCCTGCTAGCCAAAAGGCTGGAGGCTGTCCGCAGGGAATTGTGAACGTAAAAGCCGTTGGTAAGTGCCTGTCGAAAAAAGCCAGAGCCGGTTCATCGAGTCCGGATCGCAGTCCCCGGGAATTGACCGAGGGAGCGGAGGAGCTTATCGACCTTCGACGCGTTGGACACCTTCGATAACAGGCGGATCGTAAAGTTTGTGCGTGACAATGTATTGCTCCACCGCGCGGGGCATGCGGTAGCGGATGCTGCGAGCAGCGGCGATGGCGGCCCGGAGATCGCTCGAACGGATGCCGATGGCCGGAATGTTCACTCGGCCTGCCACGAGTTTGGAGAATCGCTCGGGCCCTAGCAGCATTTCGAGTGCTGGCTCATATTCCAGCCCACCGCCCGTCGGACTGCCGTCGAGCGATTCCCATGCCACGGCGACCAGTTCTGCCAGGGTAAGAATCTGTTGCGGTTGGTGCCAGTAGGGAAACTGAACCAGTGCATCGGGGCCTAAAATCAAGAGCAGCGTGTCGCCGGGGTGCTGGCGGGCGATATGAGTGAGGGTGTCGAGGGTGTAGCTGATACCCCCGCGATCGATCTCGTCTGTCGAGATAGCAAAGGAATTGTGACCCCCAATGGCTAGCGACAGCATGGCCAGTCGATCGTTTGCCGAAGCTAAGCCTCGGGTCTGCTTGTGCGGCGGAATCGCTGCTGGCACAAAGAGAACCTGATCGAGCTTGGCCTGTTCGCGACAGCACTCGGCCGCCAGCAGGTGGCCGTTATGCACGGGATCAAAACTGCCACCAAAAATTCCAATCCGCATCGAGGGCCCCTTTTCCGGTTGGTTTCCTGCTGTCGGCGTCCTGCCCGTTGGACGGAGGCCGGACCAGCCCTGTCTAATCAAAACTATGACACACCAGCATAGCCAGCGATATTTTTTCGAAAGCCAGCCAGCGTGGGTCGAAGATGACATCCGTCGCGGCATCATCGCAACCGTTGTGCTGCCAGACGGCGTGGCCAAGCCGCTGGATTATCTGGTGCCCGAGTCGCTGGCTGCAACCGTTGAGCCGGGCCGTCGCGTGCGAGTGCCACTGGGCCGCAGCAATCAGCAGCGGATTGCCTACTGCGTGGCGGTGCGGAATGACGAGCTCCCGCAATCGCCGCTCAAAAGTCTGATGGGCGTGGAAGACGATGCCCCACTACTCTCACAGCGGATGCTGGAACTCACTCAGTGGATGGCCGATCGCTGGCTGGCCCGGTGGGGCGAAGTGCTGGAAGCAGTGCTGCCGGCAGGCGTGCGATTGAAGAGACCAACCCGCATAACGCCGCTGCTGGTGGCCAGCGGCGCGGCCCAGGTTAGCACTCCCACGCCATCGCAGGCGAAGGTCCTCGCGGCAGCGACCAAACCAGTAACGGCAGAGGAACTCGCTCGCGTCAGCGGGACCAGTCGAGCCGTGATCAGACGGCTGTGTAAACTGGGCTTGCTCTGTGAGGCAGGTTCAATCGAGAAGCCAAGCGGCGTGGCAGCCAGCACCCGCAAAGCTATCAGCCACGATCGGCCGGAGGCCCTCTCTGCCGCGCAGGCCCAAGCCTTGCAGGCGATTCTCGATCCGCTGCGGCAGAATCGCCACGAAACTGTCGTGCTGTTTGGCGTCACAGGCAGCGGCAAGACGGAAGTGTACTTACAGGCGGTCGAGGAGACACTTTCCTACGGCAAGCAGGCGATTGTGCTGGTGCCGGAGATCAGTTTGACGCCGCAGACCTGCGATCGCTTTCGTGCTCGATTTGGGAGTGTGGCTGTGTTACACAGCCACCTGACAGCCGCAGAACGCCACGCCGAGTGGCGACAGATTGCCACTGGCCGCGTGGGAGTGATTGTCGGTGCCCGCAGCGCCATTTTTGCGCCTGCGCCGCGGCTGGGTTTGATCGTGATCGACGAGGAACACGAAACGTCATTTAAGCAGGCCACAGCACCTCGCTACCATGCCCGCGATGTGGCTGAATGGATCGCCAAGGCTGAGCGAGTGCCGCTTGTGCTCGGTTCGGCGACGCCATCGCTGGAGACATTTTCGCGCTGCCTGCGGGGTGAGTGGACCATGTGCCGGTTGCCCAATCGCGTCGGTGGCTCACAGATGCCCGCCGTGATCACTGTCGATCTGCGAGATCCGTCCAGCCGTTCGCGGGGCGCTGTCAGTCCGCGACTTCTAGCCGGCATCAAGTGGGCTCTGGACAGTGGCGGCCAAGTGATGCTGCTCTTAAATAGGCGCGGATTCGCCACGCATGTGCAGTGCCGCGATTGCGGGTTTACGTTGAGATGTCCTCAGTGTGATCTTGCCCTCACACTGCATCAGCCCGGTCACAGGGGAATTTGTCACGGCTGTGGTCTTGTCACGCGATTGCCCGCCGATTGCACAAGCTGCAAAGCGCCTGCTCTTGTGCAAAAAGGCACTGGCACGCAGCGACTGGAGGAACAGATTCGGGCGATCTTTCCGGCCGCCAGCGTGGCTCGCATGGACACCGACACCATGCGATCTCGGGGCAGCCACGAACGCACGCTCGACGCCTTTCGCGCCCACCAAATCGATATCCTTGTAGGCACGCAGATGATTGCCAAGGGCCTCGACTTTCCATCGGTGATGCTTGTCGGCGTGATCTATGCTGACGCCGCGCTCCATCTGGCTGACTTCCGCGCTTCGGAGCGAACTTGTCAACTTGTCACGCAGGTGGCGGGCCGTAGCGGCAGAGGGCCGCTCGGAGGTCGCGTTGTCGTCCAGACCAGCACCCCTGAGCATCCGGCAATCGTGGCGGCGTCGGCCCACGACTACGAGGCCTTTGTGCGGAGTGAACTGCCGATCCGCGAGACGCTCCTCTATCCGCCTTTTGGCAGCATTGTGCGGATCGTGGTGCGAAGCGTTGACGAACAGGCCGTTGCCGATTGGGCTGCCCACATCGTGAGCCGATTGCGGGCAGAAATTGCGGCGATCCCGCCCGTGACTTCTCTTGTCGCCGCAGCGGTCCCGGCGATTCGCGTTCTCGGCCCAGCCCCCGCGCCAATCACAAGACTGCGAGACCGCTTTCGCTGGCACCTGCAAGTGCAAGGGCCCGACAGCCAAGCACTACGCGATCTGGTCAGACGCGCCACCGCCACACTCAAGACGCCCGACAGCGTTGCCTGGATCATCGATGTTGATCCGGTGGAGATGCTCTAAAAGAGAGAAGCGATTGGGCGGAGAGATTGTTAGAGATGAAAACAGGGCGTCGCGGCGATCGAAATACTTGGGTTAGGCCCGCAAGGCATTGTCGGCAGAGCGGCTGGTTATGACCGGCAGAGGCGATGGGTACTCTGGGTAGTGTGGGTCTCGATTTTAGTGTTTCTGGAAGGCGGCACACGCAGTGTACGATTGAGTGAGAAGGTCGCATGGCATGAGATACAGATCCTTAAAAGACATCCTCGGCGAGACAAGCCTTGAGCGGAAGTGCCGCTTTCTGTTCGGTCTTTGCTTGTTTGTGCTGATCACCGGCAGTTTTTGGTGGTATGGCAGTAGCACTGAAGAGCTCGTCTACACGACCACTCGCAGCACCGGCCGGCATCTGGTCGACGCGATCATGCTGCAGCACCACTGGAAGACTCTCGAAGCCAACCAGAAATACACGAGCCTCATTGAAACTCTGGGCCGCACGCTGCAAAGCGAGCCCTACAGCTGGCGACTGCTTTCTCCCTATGAATCCGCAGAGAATCAGGCGGGCTACACGCGACTCGATGCAGCGGTCCTTGACTATTTTCAAAAGCGTTCCGCACCGGCAACTGCTGAGTCCAAGACATTTGCAGATGGTTTAAGCGGCCAGCAGCCAGTGACGGGTCAAACGCCCGTGATTCCGCCTGCCTTGGCAGCCATGACGGCTAGCGAATATCGCGAATTTCGCACACAAGATAATTCTGAATACCACTACTACCAGCCAATTCGAGCGCGGAAGAGTTGCCTGATTTGTCACGAATACAAAACGGCAGTCGGCGAGACAGTGGCAGGCCCGGAGAATGGCGCTCTGCAACCCTTGGCGGAGAATGAATTGATGGCTGTTGTGAAAGTCGTGATGCCCGATGCAGCCACCCAGAAGGCAATCAATTGGAACCGGGCCATTCTCCTGGCGACAGCCATCATCACGGTATTTCTGGCGATGCTTGTCGCGTATGCGATCGTGCGGTACGTGATTGTGAAGCCGCTGGAACATTTGCGGGAGGTCAGCGATGAAGTGCGGCGAGGCAATGTGCAGGCCCGCGCTGAAATCCATACAGCAGATGAGTTTGAAGAATTAGGCATAGCCTTTAACCGCATGCTTCGTGGGCTTGTTGACTCACAGGAGGAGTTGCTCAAGGCCAACACGAGCCTCGACGATAAGGTCGACGAATTGGCGCAAGCCAATCTGCATCTCTATGAAATGAACCGCCTGAAGAGTGACTTTCTGGCTACCATGAGCCACGAACTACGAACACCGCTCAATAGCATTTTAGGTTTTTCAGATGTCCTTGGCTCAATCGACGCGCTCGATGAAAAGCAGCGGCGGTATGTGCAAAATATTCGCACTTCCGGTCGAATGCTCTTGGAGATGATCAACGACATCCTCGATCTGGCCAAGATTGAAGCCGGCAAGATGGAGGTCTCTCCGCGGATATTCCGGCTGGAGTCGGTTGTCTCGGCGCAGTGCGACATGGCGAGGCCGCTGGCCGAGAAGAAACAAATCGACGTGGGTTTTGAGGTTGGGCCTGGGCTTGAGCAGGTGGAGCAGGATCAGGCAAAAGTTCAGCAGATACTGGCAAACTTGATCTCCAACGCCGTGAAGTTCACGCCGGAAGGTGGGCGGATTGAAGTGCGGGCATTCTTGGACGGTCATTTGGAAGGACAAAAGAGTGATCTTGGGGAGATCGTTCTGGAGGTCATCGACACGGGCGTTGGAATCGCCGAAGAGGAGCAGCAGTCGATCTTTGAAAAGTTTCGTCAGGGGAAAGTTTTTCAGCCTGGCGACGATGCCATGACGCGAGAAATTTCTGGCACGGGGCTAGGGCTTTCGATTGTGCGAGAACTCTGTCGGTTGCTGGGCGGCGACATTACTGTGGAAAGCCAATTGGGCCGGGGCAGTCGGTTTACCGTCAGGCTCCCGCTCCGGCTGTCCTTTGATCCGTCGAGGGGTGCAGGAGCCGAATCGGCAGACGATCTTGCATCGCTGGCGATAAGTCCGACAGGATCGTAAGAGGATGGAGTCTCTCAGAACATTTTCAGACGGGTTGCGACAAAGCGCGGTCGCACCATGCGTTCGATGCGATGCTATTCAATGGCGTAGAAAAAAGTGGAGCAGATAATGGATAAGGCCAACGATCCGACAAGCAGCGGTGGAAGTTCCCGAGCAGAGTGTGAAGTGATGCTATTTACCGACGGTGCGTGTAGCGGCAATCCGGGGCCGGGCGGCTGGGCCTATATTCTCAAGCACCCCCAGAGCGGTCGCGAAACGAGTGAATCCGGCGCCGAGCCCCACACGACAAACAATCGCATGGAGCTGACGGCGGCCGTACAGGGCCTTGCGCAACTCAAGCGGCCGACCCGCGTGGAATTGGTGAGCGATAGTGTCTATGTCGGCACAGGGCTTTCTGAGTGGATGCCAAAATGGAAACGACAGGGTTGGAAACGCAAGGACGGTAGCCGATTTGTGCCGATAAAGAATGAAGATCTTTGGAGGGAACTCGACCGCTTGGCGATTTCACACACGATTGTTTTTACGCACGTGGCCGGCCACGCTGGTCACACAGAAAATGAACAGTGTGACGCAATGGCGGTGGCCGCCTATCAGCCGCTGCTCAAAAAAAATGGTGGCGTGGCCAGTTCGCGTCCGGGATGATGTTGGACACTATCGCGATGAAAATCTGGCCTGAGTTGTAGGCCAAAAATAGGTCTGCAACAGCGTTTTTTTGCTCCCCGCCTCTTGTTCACGCACCGGCTTTTCTGGTCTCCCGATAGACTGCCGAAATGGAACCGTCTTCTTCGTATGAACCATTGCCAGCATCGCCACCGTCCGTGCCGCTGAGTTCTCAGCGTCCGCGCAGCCTCTCCACACCTCTGGAACGGTTGCCGGGCGTGGGGACTGCGAGAGCTCAAAAACTGGTCAAGCTTCAGCTTGCTACGGCCCGCGATGCGCTGATGCACTTTCCCCGCGAGTATCGTGACTTTAGCGGTGCCCACACGCTCGTTGACATTCGCGAGGGAGAGCACGCCTCGATTGCCGGCGAGGTGAAAGACGTCGCCTTGCGCACGACTGGAGCAGGGCGGCAGATGCTCTCGGTGCTTGTGGCAGTAGTCGGCGGTCATGTGCGGGCAATCTGGTTCAATATGCCATTCATGGCTAAGCGATTTGTCATCGGAATGCGCATCGTGATTGCCGGTCAGGCCAAAAAGAGCGGGCTGAACTGGGAATTTTCCCATCCGGAGGTGCGCTGGCTGGCCCAAGATGAAAGTGCCAATGCCTCAGAGTGGCTGGCGGTGTATCCACTGGCTGAGGGCGTGCATCAGTCGCTAGTGCGCACCGCTGTGCAGGCTGCAATTGTGCATGCGGCCGACCTGCCGGCAGAGGCATTTCCCGAGGAGATACTCAAGGCCAAGTCGCTCCTGCCAATCGCGGCAGCGATCCGCGAGATTCATTGCCCGTCGAGCCACGCCATGATTACCATGGCCCGCCGGCGATTTGTCTACGAGGAACTTTTTATGCTGCAACTGGCGCTACGGATGCACCGTAGCCAGCAGCAACAGCAGCGATTGGCGCCGGCGATTGTGATCGATGCCCGTCTCGATAACAGGATTCGAGCCAGGTTTCCCTTTCAATTTACTCCCGCACAAAGCCGAGTCTGCGCCGAGATCGCGGCCGATCTTGGCCGCACCGAACCGATGAGCCGGTTGCTGCAGGGAGATGTCGGGAGTGGTAAGACGGCGATTGCAGTCTACGCAATGCTGGCCACGGTCGGTAGCAAAGTGCCCTTGTCTCTGGAGCCGGCTGCTGCTGCCGGCGATGCCCCAGATCGCTATCAGGCTGCCTTGATGGCACCCACGGAATTGTTGGCAAGGCAGCATGTGGCGACGCTTGAGCAGATGCTCAGTGGAAAGGGCGTCAGCGTGGAGGTAGCGCTTTTGGTGGGTGGGCAACCAGCAAAGCAGCGAGAACGAATTGTGGCGCGCATTGCTGCCGGGCAAGTGGGGATCGTCGTGGGCACGCAGGCGCTTGTGGCGGGAATGGCCAAGTTCAAGCATCTAGGGCTTGTCGTGATTGACGAACAGCACCGGTTTGGGGTGATCCAGCGGTCGCTTTTGCAGCAAGGCCAAGCCGACCCACATACGCTGGTGATGACAGCCACGCCGATTCCACGCACCATTGCCCATGCTATCTACGGCGATCTGGCTGTCTCTGTGCTCGACGAACAACCACCGGGCCGGCAGCCCGTGGCGACCTATCGGGTGGGGCCGGAACAACTCGATAAGTGGTGGGCGTTTTTTGGCAAGAAAGTCGCGGAGGGTCGGCAGGGGTATGTTGTCGTGCCGGCAGTGGAGGAATCAAAACGCGATCTAGCCAGCATTGCCAGCGCGTTTGAAAACCTTGCCAACGGACCGCTGGAGGCCTTTCGACTGGGACTTGTTCACGGTCGATTAAAAGCCAAGGCCAAGGCGGCGGTGATGGATGATTTTCGAGCAGGAAATATTGATGTGCTGGTGGCCACAAGCGTGATCGAGGTGGGTATCGATGTGCCGGCCGCCACGATCATGACGATTCTCGATGCGGAGACCTTTGGGCTCGCGCAGTTGCACCAACTGCGCGGCCGCGTGGCGCGAGGGGCCACGCAGGGAATCTGCGGCGCGGTGACAGCCACGATCAACGAACCGATACCGCGGATCGACGCATTCGTGGCAACAAGCGATGGCTTCAAACTCGCCGAACAGGACCTGCTGTTGCGTGGGCCTGGAGACTTGGTCGGCACGCGACAAAGCGGCGCACCCCCACTCTACTTGGCCGATCTCTTACGCGATTCATCAGTTGTAGCCGAAGCTCGCCGGGATGCGATTACCCTTTTTGAAAGCGATCCCGCGATTACTGGTCCGAGTTGGCAGCGACTACGAGCATTAATCTTACGCCGCTGGGGAGAAAAACTCGGTCTGGGTCAGATCAGCTAAAAAAAAGAGTGAGCTTTTTTGTGACTGTTTTACCGTTAGACCGTCGGCAGCGGTTCTGCGGAATGCCATTCGGTGCCGCTGCGCAAAACACGATGGTAGAGCGTGTCGCGTTCGACAGGTTCTCGGCCGGCCTCACGGATCAGTCGCTGGATGTGTTCGACGGTGAGCACTTCGGGGGTCGTTGCTCCGGCATCGTGGTAAATCAATTCGTGTCGCACCGTGCCGTCGATGTCGTCGGCCCCGTAGGCCAGTGCCGTCTGTGCTGTGCCGATTCCGAGCATGATCCAGTAGGCCTTGATGTGAGCAAAATTGTCGAGCACCAGTCGGGCGATGGCGATCGTGCGTAGATCCATTGCGGCCGAGGGCTTGGGAATGTGAGAGAGTCGGGTATTTTCCGGGTGAAATGCCAGTGGAATAAATGTCTGAAAGCCATTTGTTTCATCCTGCAAGGCTCGCAGGCGGAGCAGGTGGTCGGTGCGGTGGTAGGCGTTTTCAATGTGGCCGTAGAGCATCGTGGCGTTGCTTCGCAGTCCCATCGCGTGGGCCGTGCGGTGCACTTGAAACCACTCGGCCGTGTCGGCCTTGTGCTCGCAGATTTTGTCCCGCACCTCTGGGTGAAAAATCTCCGCACCGCCCCCGGGAAGACTGCCAAGGCCCGCCTCCATCATCTCCGCAAGGATGTCCCGCATCGATCGTTTTGTGAGATGTTGAAACCAGTTTATTTCGACAGGGGTCCAAGCCTTGAGATGCAGGGAGGGGGCGTGAGTGTGCAGCAAGCGAATGACATTCAAATACCAATCGTAATCACGTTGATGGTGCAGCCCTCCGACAATGTGCATCTCGGTGCTACCGGCTGCAACTGCTTCTTGACCCCTCGCCAGAATCTGCTCATCGCTCATCGCATAGCCACGGGCATCACGAAGATCTGCCCGAAAGGCGCAGAATGTACAGCGGTAGACGCAGACATTTGTCGGATTGAGGTGCGTGTTGATGTTGTAGAAGCCGTAGTTGCCATTTTTGCGTTCTCGCACGAGGTTGGCCAGTTCGCCCAATTCGTGCAGGTCAATGCGTTCGTCCCAGAGCATCTCCGCTTCGCTGGCCGAGAGACGTTGTGAGGCCTCGACTTTTTCACGGATTGGCTTAAGCGAAGGAGTTGGAATGCGAATCATCACACTTTTTTTCCGGTGCCATGAAAAGAAAATCAGCCTGCGACGCGTCTCGTGTCAATCTGGAAGACACTCTCAACGCCACCGATGAAACCGTAGAGAAGCAGTTTTCATAACTCGAGTACCGACAGAAAATAGGCTCCTCAGAGCCATAAATCGAGGGCAATTGCGGCGAGAAGCAGCACGCTTACGATCGCATTGGCATTGAAAAAGGCTTCGTTGACGCGGGACAGATCGTCTGGCTGTACAAGCGCATGTTCCCAGAAGAGTAGGGCGGCAATTGCCACGAGGGCCAGCCAGTAGATCGTCCCCATCTCCGGAACAACCAGCGGCAATAGGGCCAAGAACAGCAGCGTGAACCCGTGAAGGAGTGCAGCCACGCGCAGGGCTCGGGGCACTCCCAGCCTCGCTGGAAGGCTTTGCAAGCCGTGCGCGGCATCAAAGGCTGCGTCTTGGCACGCATAAATCGTATCGAAACCAGCCACCCAAGCCATCACGGCAGCGCCCAAAATCAGAGCTGGCAGCAGATCGATCGGATCGATGAGCACGATGCTGCCTCGAATTGCCAGCCAGGCTCCGATCGGAGCGAGTCCAAGCGCTGCTCCCAGCCAGATATGGGCCAACATCGTAAACCGTTTGGCGAAGCTATAGCCCATCATCCATGCCAGCACCGGCGTTGAGAGCACCAGCGGCAGCCAGTTAGGAAGAAAGAGCAGCGTGGCCGCTATGAAGATGGCGCAGCACACAGCGACCAATACTAGAACATCACAAAAGTTTAATTCGCCTTTGGGCAGGTGGCGGGAGGCCGTGCGTGGATTGGCTTTATCGATGGCGGCATCGACGAGACGATTAAAAGCCATGGACGCGGTGCGACCGCTGACCATGCAGATCAAAATTCCGGCCGCAGGCTTGGCCCACACGGCCAGCCGGGTTGCGAGCGTCCCCGGTTCTCCGGCCCAGTGGATCGCAATCAGTGCGGCCATGATGGCAAATGGCAGAGCAAAAATCGTGTGGCTAAATCGCACGAGTTCTAGGTAGGTGCGGAGGGTTGCGGCCATCACTTCCCCTCGCCCCATCGCTTCATCAAACAGTTGGAAACCCCAAGCTGGTCGCAGATTCTCGCCACGACAAAATCGACGAGATCAGCGATCGACTCTGCGCCGTGATAAAAACCCGGAGAGGCCGGCAGCACAACTCCCCCGGCTTCGTGGAGGAGTTGCATATTTTTAAGCTGTGGGAGGGAAAGCGGCGTTTCCCTCGGCACAACCACAAGCGTGCGGCGTTCCTTGAGATGCACCTCTGCGGCGCGGTGGATTAAATGATTTCCCATCGAGTGGGCGACCGCCGCCAGCGTGCTGCCGCTGC
>QWQJ01000047.1 GCA_003670865.1 Planctomycetota bacterium
ATCTGCTTGTGGCCCGTCG
This sequence comes from Planctomycetota bacterium, assembly GCA_003670865.1. Lineage (GTDB taxonomy): Bacteria > Planctomycetota > Planctomycetia > Pirellulales > UBA1268 > BAIKAL-G1-2R. The sequence continues at coordinate 20 of QWQJ01000047.1, forward strand.
CACCGTGCTGGGCACAAGCCTCGAACTCATTGATTACCTCACATGGCTGCGTGAGAGACCCCGTCTGGCGCGTCCCGGCACACCTCTTTTGGCAACCCTCTCGACCGAAATCGATCCCCGGACTGCCGGGCAGGCCGCTGCTCTTTCTGGAGTGGGCGGCTGGGGACTCGCTGTCGATCCAGAGAGTCTCTCACTTGCATCGCTCGCCGCAGTGGCGGCCGGAACTCGCGGCATCCTCTTTAGCTCGTCGCGGCGGATCGATGGCAACGACCACGAATCACGGGCGAGGGCAGCTGCGTCGCAAGCCATGAATCTCAAACTTAAGTTGCTCGAACCGTGGGGAGCCGCAGGCCGTTTTGCTGCCGCAGCGCAGTCAAGTGATCCCGAAATACAAGCGGTTGTGCTGGAGGCAGCGAGGGCCCGCATGGTGCTCGTCTTTCGCTGTGTACAAGGAGCCCAAATTGTGGCCCGCCACTATCAAGGCGATATTCCTAAAGACGCCACACCGCTCTCGCTACTTGTGCCTGGTGTGCCAGAGGCTCATCAAGCCTGGGAGGTGTCGCCTGGCGGCTTGCGCCCTCTCAAACAAAAACGTGTTACGGGTGGTGTATCAATCGTGCTCGATTCGTTTTGCTCTTCGACGCTTGTGCTCTTGAGTGGCGAACCAGCCGTGACGGCTCATGTGCAAGAACGGGTCCGCGAATTGGCTCCACTGGCACTCATTTCAGCGCGCACACAGGCCGGCATCGCACTGTCCGATGGGGCCGAACTCCTCGCCCGACTGCCTCCCGCAGCATTTGGTAATCTGCCCGCTACCGCGATGTTCAGCGAAGCTCAGCGAAGCGCTCTGGCTGGTGAATCACTCGCGTTAAGCGAGCCGGGTGCTGCGATCGCAAAGTTCCTGCGGGCCAGTGCCATCGGCGGCCAGCTGGAAAGGCTGGCGTGGGAACGCGGCGTGCTGGCCACCGGATCCATGGTCGCTAGTCCACTTTCATCGTCAGATGCGTCGCTGGCCGATCACTGGCGATTTGTCGAGGCCTTGGCCAACACCGGCCCCGGTAGTGAATTGCTGACTGGCGGAGGCATGGAGCAGATTGAAGATTTGGCTGGCAACGGCTGGCATCACTTCGCCCTGCGTGATCCAGCCATCCGAACCGCTGTTGAGATTTCTCGCACGCAACCAGCCAGTGGCAAGGGCAGTCTCTGCATCCAGTCCAAGCCACTTAATCCCGCAGAGTCGCCGGTTGTCGTCGAAACTCCGCTCGTCTGGATTACCACTCCGCCGATCTCGGTTCCGGCGGGAAAACTTTTGGAAATTCAAGCCCAAGTGTGGGTGCCAAAGGCTATCAAAGGAAGCGTTGACGGCTTGCTGGTTTTTGACTCTCTCGGCGGACCTGCACTCGCCGAACGGGTTGGCGTGACTCGCAATTGGCGCAAGCTCGTGCTCTACCGAATCGTGCCAGCCGACGCTGCGAATGAACCCCTGGTGGTGACCTTCGCCTTGACGGGTATGGGGGAGGCCCGCATCGACGATGTTTCCGTGCGAGTGCTTGAGCGAACTGCTGGCACAACAGGGGTCGCGATCGTTTCAACCACACTACCGTCAACCAGCCCCCCGCTCTCCTCACAGCCATTTCCACAGCCCAGCGAACTGCTCGCTCCGGTTCCCCTGCCGCCGGTAGCTGGAGGGCCGACGGCATCAGTAACACCGGCGAATGTCGCTGTTCCACAGTCTCTACCCAAAACAACAACCGCTCCGCCTTCAGCGGCGTGGCCGGGCATGAATCTGGAGTGGCCAAAATTACCATTTGGGCAGTCCACCAACACCCCACCCCCTGGACCAGGTGGCGGCACGATCGATCCATTTAAGCGGGTGCGACCAGCCCCCTAGGCCTTCATCGTTAGATCCCTCACAAGTCCGATTGCGTTGTCAGTCTGTTACCGCCTTGACAGTGCCCCAGAGTTTTCACACATGATCCTCGACACACTCGTTCACGCTCACTGTTCCCATTTCCTTGGGCCGCGATTCGCTGCCGGGCTCAAGTGGCTAGCAGGCTTTTCCTCTCAGACAGCCGATGGTCGCTACGACATCCAAGGCGATGATCTGTTTGTTCTGGTGCAGAGCTACCCGACCGTGCCAGCCATTCAGAAAAACGTAGAATCCCACCGCATCTATGCGGATATTCAGTCCATCGCCAGCGGCACAGAGGTGATCTATTACGCGCCGATCCATCGGCTCAAAGTTGTAACCGGCTACGACGACTGCAAAGACATCATGTTTTATGCCGACGCTGTCGAGATGACGTCGCTCGTGCTCGGATTAGGCAGCTTTGCCATCTTCCATCCGCACGACGGCCATAAGCCTGGTTGCCTCGCCAGCAGCCCCAGTCAGATTAAAAAAGCTGTTGTCAAGGTGCGGATTTGATTGTTTTCCGTCGATTCGGGATCCGTGCCTGGTGACTACGACCGGCTTGAACGACGAGCCTCGCGGTGGCGTCGAGTTGTTTCAATCGTATCTGGCACTCCTCGACAATTTCACGATCGCTCATGCGGGCAACATCGGCCGCTGAAAGAAGCTGACCAAACTCCAAGCGAATCCGGCCCGGACGGGGCAGCCATCGCCAGCGTGGCCAGCATTCATAAGCTCCCACGATGGCCACCGGCACGATCGGCACGCCAGCCCGTTTGGCAAGCAGCGAAAATCCATTTTTGAGGTCGCCCAGCTGCCCACTTGCCGTGCGTGTGCCCTCGGGGAAAATGAGCACCGCAGCTCCGGTCTCCAGCCGACGAATCACTCTTTTCATGGCCACAAGAGGAGATGTCTCGCGGTCGATTGGAATCGCATCGAGCGCCGTGATCACGGCGCCAAACGGCTTAAATCGGTAGAGCGAGCTGCGAGCAAGGCTGGAAAGTCTGCGATCGGATGCCAGTCCTAAGAGCAGCGGATCGAGGTGGCTTTGATGGCTGGAGATCACAAGCAACCCGCCTTGCTGTGGGAGCGGCTGGGCAAATCGCACGCGAAACCCAAACAGAGTAATCCCCAGAGTTCGACAGACCACCCACAGCGCCGCGTAAAGCCAGCCCCCAAAAAAGCTGTGGCCTTTATCAGGCGTGCCTCGTTCGGGCTGCTCGCCAGCCGATGAATCGCATTCTGTTTTGGTAGCAACTCTTGCGGAAGTCATCTCTGGTCCTACGACTCGTTGTGATCGTGAATCAGAGATTCGATCATCCCCACGAGTCGGTCCACGACCTCTTCTGGAGACAGCCCATCGGTCTGGAAAATAAAGGCGTGGTCGGCCGGCCGTAAAGCTCCCACAGGCCGTGATTGATCGGCTTGATCGCGGCGCGATTGGGACTCAAGCACTGCAGCCAGTGTGGCTTGAGTGCCTCGTGAAACTTCTTCCAGATGCCGTCGCCTGGCTCGCTCTGTCGCTGAAGCGGTCAAAAATACTTTTAAATCGGCGTCTGGAAAAACAACTGATCCTTGGTCTCGACCCTCGGTGATGACATCACGTCCCGCAGCCATTTTGCGCTGCACGTTTTTCATCGCTTCGCGCACTAAAGGTGCGTCGGCCACTGGTCGCGTGGCCGCTGTAATTCGATCGGTGCGAATCTCAGCCGACACATCGCGACCCTCCACCAGCACGCGACCATCTAGAAATACAATCTGTAGTGCCTCGCCCAGTCGGGCCACTTGTAAAGAGTCTTCGAGCGAGATCTCGCGTTCCAGAGCAATCAGTGCCAGCGATCGATACATAGCACCGGTGTCGATGTAGCACCAACCCAGTCGCGATGCCAGTGATCGCGCCGCTGAACTCTTGCCTGCCCCGGCGGGGCCGTCGAGCGTAATGATCATTGCCGAAATCCTAACTCTAAATGAAGCCACTCATACCGTTTGAGTCGGAGCGTGGTCGAGGAACCATCGACGGCAATGGCGTCGCCATCAGCCGGCCGGCCGAGTCTACGCTGGATCCGTGCCGATTCGATACCAACACCCCACTCAATGCGCACCTCCCCCGATTGGCCCGCGCATTCAAGCAGACCAACGTTGGCCCCGATCATGCGACTGCTGCCGTCGCTTGCAAAGACCGGCTCGTTGACGGTGATCCGCACGTTGGGCGCGGTCGTAACGTTCAGCGTCGGCAGGGTATCAGCGATCAGTGCAAGGGCCAGTGTCCAAGGCTGCTCAATCCCTAAGCCAATGGCCAGCCGCCGCGAGGCCCGGCGACACCCCCCTGCCAGTAATACAGAGTCGAGCATGTGGGGGGCCGAATGCAGATGCCAGGGCAGGCCATATGTAAAAATCCCGATACGACCGGTGTTTGTCGCTAGGGCGGGGCGTTCGCCTCCGCCATCATTTTTTTTCAGCTCAATAAAATGCGGCGCAGTAAACCGAGTGCGCTCGGTGACAATTGACTGGGAGTGCAGGCTGCGGCAAAGCTCAATGTCGCTATTTTCATTCCACGCAAAACGACAGGCCAGATGCTCTTCATAGAGCGGCCCACTCATCGGCTGTTGTGCTGTCACCTCAACGCCCAGGAGCACCAGTGGCAGGCCCTCGGCAATCGCGATGTGTTGCGCAAAGGTGCCAACTTCGCGGCCTTGAGCATCGAGCAGACGCCCGCGGCTTTCAATACTTTCGCCCCGGTCGACAGTGGCTGGAATTCGCTTCACGGTGTCAGCCACCATCTGCGAATACTCAGCCCTTTCTTCAGCAGTTTCCCAGGGCTTACCCGGCGACGGAGCGGGCTGCGTCGTGCGCAGAGCCAGTCGCTGCGAAAGTTGGTTGCTACGGTCGCAGGGGCGTCGCACGGAGAGCACGCCTCCGGTTTCATTTTGCACCTGCACGCGAATCTGATCGCTTTCCAAGAGAGAGTCGCTCGTAGTCGATGACCCCGTGCCAAAAAAGCCACCCCGAATGGTCTGCCAGAGGCCTGTTCGAGGCGACTGGCGTTGGGCCGTGCGAATGCCTGACGGTGTGGCTTGCAGCGAGGGCTTTGGCAGAACAATGGCCAGCGAGTGCTGCGCGATTGCGAGTCGCTTTGCCTCAGCCGTCCCCACCTCGATCTGCTCGCCTATCGGATCGGCTTCGGCCGCTTCTGCCGTCCCGCCAGCTGGCACAGCCGCCGGCAGCATGACAGGAAATGTGTCGGGCTCAAAGGCGGCCACCACTCCGGCTCCAGCAGTGCGGCGGAAGAGTTCGTCGGGCGTGACAAATGTGCCAAGAACCGTACTCCACGCACCAATTCGACGGAGGTCTTCAAACCACCGGCTGGCGGTGCCTGGATAGTGGGCAAACTGAATGACTGCGGTGTGGTCATGGTCCATCGCGTCGCCAATTTTTTCAGCCAGCGACAACACCATCTGGGCAGAACGGGCATCGAGAGGCGGTCGAGCCACGCAGTCAATACTGGCGCTACCGCTGCCCTCCCATCGAATCCGGCTGGTGCCGGGATCAGGCAGGGGCGTGCCATCAAAAAGGTTCCAGATGGCACCGTCATACCCCAGGCTTTTGAGCACCTGTGGAAGAATTGCCGATGAACCACCGGCACACTGGGCGTAGGTTGTGGGTACGACGCCGACATGCTCCCGCCAAGCCCGATGACCGCGCGCAAACGAAACAAGAATTTCCTCTGGCGTGGCTGAGTCGAGTGGTTTTGAATCGTAACGACCGCCTGCCGGGGTGAGGGTCCCGGCAGCACAGCGGTTGCGGATCTGTTGGAGCATGGCCGGATATTTTTGCGCCAGCGTGTCAATCACATGTCCTGTTGCCACTAGTGCTGCTGGCACCGGCGAGTTGAGTTCGCTCGCCAGTGGCAAGTCAGTGGTCGACTCGGCAAGCAGCACGAGGTCGAGCAGCCAGACATCGACCGGGTAGGAATGTGATCGCGATGCAGCCAAGTACCCGAAAGCCTCTTGAAGGTGCTCCCGGGCAACGCCATCCTCGCCGGATGCCGCAGCGCGGGCCGCTGTCACAACGCTTTGGGCAAAATCCGTTGACTCAAGGCGGGTGGTCGAACGCATCCGACGCGCGAGCAGTTCGGCCAGCAGCCATGCCAAACCAAGGGCGTGAAAATCGGCGGTCAATGGAATTTCATGGGAGGGATTCGTCGCCACCACGTCTCCCGAGGATGCATTCCCTTGAGCCAGCAATTGTCGCGCCGCCGCCACGATTCCCGGCCGGTCGTTGAACTGCCGGACAAAGTACGATCCGCTCTGGCAGGTCGCGTCAAAGGCACTGGCGAACCGGTCTTCGCAGGTCGCTGGCACGATGCCAAGAATTGCCACGCCATCGCTCGGCGGCAGGTCGACGCTAGCCCAGGCGGGCAGGCATCCGAGGTTTGCAATGAGCGATGGATGCCAAGCAGCCGTCCATGCGGCCAACAGATCATCCGCTTGGGCTTCATCGAGCCATGTGGGAAAATCGTCTAGAGTGTGACAGGGCAGAAAAACTGTCAGGCGTTCGAGGGGTGTAGATTCCATGGCAAGAGTGTAGTTGGAACACGGCGTTTTTTATTGCCCACCGCAAGGCACCGGAGTGCACGGGGGCGGGAAGGGTGAATCCTGGCGTCTGAGAGCCTGAAGGGTGCCCAGCCGAATCGAGGCTGCCGACCGGTTCGGTGGCGGCGTTTGGCTTGACGCCCGAGCCGATGCCACGACAAGCGTTTGACACTCCTCGCCATCCACTCGTAAAATGGTATGAGGAACGCAGGGTCACGTCGCGTCCCCCCGATAATCCGCAGGAAAAGATCGATGGCTCGCAGTCCCTACGTCTGGGGCATAGACATCGGCAAATGCTCGCTTAAGGCGCTGCGTTGCCGGCTGTCTACCGATCCGCGCAAACTCACCGTTGAGGCGGTTGAGGCGATTGAGTATCCGATGATTCTCTCGCAGCCCGACGCAGATCCTGTCGAACTGGTCCGGACAGCACTGGAGCAATTTATAAGCCGCCATAACCTCAAGGGAGATAAAGTGGCTGTGTCGGCGTTCGGTCAGTCGGGGCTTTCTAAGTTTATTAAGCTGCCGCCGATCGAGGCAAAAAAAATTCCTCACATTGTTAAATACGAGGCCCGTCAGCAGATCCCATTCCCATTGGAACAAGTCTATTGGGATTGGCAGCGATTGGCCGGAGGGTTTGAAGAGTCAGGGTTTGTGCTCGAGGCGGATGTCGCGCTTTTTGCCATGAAGCGAGAGCAAGTATCCAAAGCGTTAGAGCCGCTCAAAAAAGCTGGCATCGAGGTCGACGTGCTGCAACTCTCATCGATCGCTTTGGCCAATATGGTGATGTTTGACGAACTTCCCGATCCGACCACGATCAATCCAGACAATCCGCCTGCGTCCGTTGTGCTCGTGGCGACCGGAGTTGATTCCACAGATTTAGTGATCACCAACGGATTGAAGATTTGGCAGCGCAGCATGCCGATTGGGGGTGGCAACTTTACCAAGGCGATCGTGAAGGGCATGCAGTTGACCTTCGCCAAGGCAGAGCATCTCAAACGCAATGCGGTTCGATCTGAAGACCCGAAGGCGGTCTTTAAGGTTATGCGTCCGGTCTTCAACGAATTTGCTGCAGAACTCCAGCGATCGCTCAATTACTTCACGGGAGCCGATCGAACGGCCAAGATCGGTAAAGTTCTCCTGCTCGGCAATGCCACAAAGCTGCGTGGCCTTGCCGACTTTGTGGGAAAGCAATTACAGCTCGACGTCCAGCGACTGGAATCGTTTCGTGGTTTAGAAGGGTCTGCTGCTCTATCAACGTCCGCATTTCGAGACAATCACCTCGCTTTTGGCACCGCTTACGGCCTCGCTGTGCAGGCGGCCGGCAAAGCAACCATGCGAACCAATCTGCTGCCGCCCGAGATCGTGCAGGAGCGTTTGATTGAAGCCAAAAAACCGTGGGCTTTGGGAGCCATGGTGGGGTTACTGTTGGCGGCAGTCGTAAGTTTTGCCGCCACTTTCTTTGCCTGGACAACCTTTGCTCCGCAGCTCTATGCAGAGGCTTTTACAAAGTCTGATGGGGTGAAGGCCCGTTCCCAAAAAGTCATCAGCGCAGTTGACGATGTGCGAAAGAAACAGTCCGAAGCCTTATTGCAACAACACTCGCTGCTGCGAGTGCGAGAGCGGAGGTTTCAGACGATCGACATGCTGCGCGCGATAGAAACGCTTTTGCCTCGCAATCAACCGGGCAAGCAACTAGAAGACCCAAGCGGTCGAGAGGCCCTCTATATTGATCGAATGGATTGCCAGTATTTTCCGGAGCTTTCCCGTTGGTTTGCCGGCGTTGAGCAATCTTGGGTGGAAAACTTCGCTGCGGAAGGCAATTCCGCAGACCCCTCTGCAGAGGTGGGAGCCAACAGCAACGCAGCTGCCGGGCGGCCTGAGAGCGAAGACGGTGTTCCAGGCGGTCCCATTAAGAAGATTGGCCCACAGGGACCAGGCTGGGTCATCGAACTTACGGGGCATCACTTTCACAACGAAGACGAGCACAAGCCGAATGAAACTGCGCAATTTGTCCGCTCAACACTGGTGCAAAAGTTACTCGGTGAAGGAGACAAAGTTTTTGTTGCCGCGGGACCAAAGGCCGGTGAAAAAGTGACCGTGACCGACTTGGGCATTGGGTGGCCGGTAATTGTCTACTCATCACAGATAGAAATGATGTCAGTTCGCCGGCTGCGACCGGTGTTGCCAGCCAGCAATCCGGCGGCCGGGCCACCTGGCGACCAAGCGGCCGAGCCAGCCAAACAGGCCGCGGCCCCCGAAGCACCTCAAGACATCAAGCTCAAGCGGTATAATTTTGTCTTACAATTTTGTTGGCAACCAACGGTTCCTGGTGCTGTAAAGCTTCCGCAGCCTTCACCTCCTGAAGCTGACGAATAAAAGCGTCTGTGTTTTACGCATGCCAAAAATTGAAATCCCTGACAATCTGCGGGCCTATGGAGTGATGCTTCAAAAGCATCACTTTTGGCTGCTTTCACTGGCGCTACCGCTGATTGTGTTGCCGCTTCTTTTTATCGCCAACGGTCATCTCTCGGCAGGAATGGCGAGTGCCCGGAGCAAGATCAACTCTCACTTGTTAGCGATCAAACAAGTTGACAATAAGCCCGCCCATCCGAATGAGGAATGGGAAACAGAAATCAAAGCCGCAAGCGATGGCCTCAAGCGGGAAACTTTTGCCGAATGGACGCGATTCTGGGAGAGCCAGAAGCCGCTGCGAAAGTGGCCCGAATCGCTGGGAAACGACTTCGTCAGTAAAGCCGAGGCACTCAAGCCCGATGGCCAACTGCCTTCAGCGATGTTGGACCGGTACCACAATGGCGTTCTAGACATTGTACGGAAACTTCCCGAAATATTGGGGTCTGCAAATGCAATGTTTAAAGACGACTCTGAGGTCAAAGTTGCCGCAGTTCGTACCCGCACGCCCGCGCATCTGATCGTGTGGAGTCCAGACGATCAGATGCGGCTCTTCACATCGTTTCAGTGGGATAAAAAGCCCTCCACGTCGAAGGCGTTATTGGCTCAAGAAGAGATCTGGGTGTACCAACTCCTTTGCAAACTTATTGCGGAAACAAATAAAAGTGCGGCCGGCGCTTACAATGCCCCGATCACCCGCATTGAACAACTGGCTGTGAGTTACCCCGCCGCTGAGGAAAATCCGGGCGGAAATGGTCGCAGTAGGATTCTCATGCCGGCTCCACAGCAACGATCTGTGCAGACGGAGGATTCCAGCAATCCAGCATCAAATCCTGCCGCCACTGAGCCGATCAGCAGACCGTCAAATCCACGATTTGGGGGTGGTTCAGAAGATGCTCTTAAAGCGGGAGGATCTGAAGCAGAAGTTAAGGATCCGCTCCGTAACTGGATCTATGTAGACCTCGACGGAAAACCGCTTTCGTCCAACGAGCTTTCAGCATCGAACGAATTACAAACCGTCCACTTGATGCCATTTGTGATTCGCGCCGTCATCGATCAGCGTTCGTTGGATACTTTTCTCATTCAATTGGCTACAGCGATCGTGCCAATCGATGTGCGGCAGGTACGAGTCAATATTGATTCAGCAGTCGGAACGGTCAGCCGTGGCAGTGCTGAACAACCAGGAACAGCCGGTGTTGCCTTCCGGCCAAATGACATTCAGGTGGAATTGCGAGGCACCGTTGCATTGGCAACCCGCCCCAATGCAACGCTCATTGGATTGCCAAAAGAAGAAACGGCTGTCGAAGGAGCAGCGGAAGCCCTCGCTAGCCCGCCAGCCCAACCGCGTCGATCACCGCCAAGCCCGAAGCCAACCATTCCACCTGTGGGCGAAGCAGTCGTTCCAGCATCGGTTCCGGCCGATGCAGCAGAGCCAGTTCCAGCTCCGGCCGATGGCGCCAGCCACAATCCCCAGCCGCATCAAAAAAGCTCGGCTCAAACGACTCAATTCAGAGCCTTTTGCGAGGTGGGCCAGGAGGATTATGTATGAAGCGTCCGAACATTAGCTTTGATAAGGAGGCCATTCTCAAGTTTTTTTTGAGTCACGGCGAAAAATTTGTCGTGGCAATTGTCGCTGCATCAGCCTGCGGCCTGTTGTGGGGTGGGGTTCGTGCAATTCAAAACGAAACTCCGCGTAAGGAGCAGAGCCCGAAGGCAATTTTTGAAAAGGCTACGAAGGCAGACGCGAATATCTCAAAGGAAAAGAACGTCCCCAAAGAGCAGATTGCCCAGAAGGGTGTGTTGGCAAAGGCCATCGCAGTGTGGATCGAACAAAGCCCGAAAAAAGATTGCCCAGAATGTACCGTGCTCAATCAGCCACTTTTTGAGGAACTTTCAAAGCGTACCAAGCCAAATGTATTTCCAATCGAGAACCTCTCTGCAGTTGCAGGCACAGCTACCTTGGCCCTCAAGCCCAAACCAAATGGAGGACAAGTACCGGGGAAAAATGAGGCTCAACGCGATATCGAACCCGATCCTAGGGGCCCTGGTAATCGTTTGCCGCGAGGCAAGCCAAAGGCCGAGAGGCCGGTCTTTGGCGGCGAACCAATGGCAGAGCCAGAGGAGACGATTCGAAGCAAGATCGTTCCATATGTCGTTGTCACGGGACTGATTCCGGTCGCAAAGCAAGCTGGGGAATATCAAACGCGGTTTGCTTCAGCCAGCCATCGCGATCCTAAGCGAGATGCACCGCTCTGGAGCGGCTACCTCGTTGAAAGGTCTATTGTTTCCCCGAATGCTCGCGAGACATGGGAGAAAATTGATCTCAAGGCCGTGGCCAAGGACTTTCGTGATACATGGGAAGGTCCTCTCATTGAATCGCTCCCATCACAATTTTTGCTAGCCGGCGATCAAACCCCGGGATTGGCTCCCACGGGTTACTGTGCGCCCCTACCAAAAAATGCGGCCACAGAATCGTGGGGGACAGAAGGAATGCACCCGTGGTTTGTGGAAAAAATCAGGGCTGAAATTGTCAATCGTAAGAAGGCCGCTGCGACAAAAGATACCGAAGAAACCGAGGCCCCGATGCCGGCGGCCGTTGCCCCAAACTTTGATCCTGTCACGGCAGAAAGTGATCCAAATGGCGTTGTTGGTCGGGTTGACGGGGAACCCAAAGGCGCTCTCGATGCTGCTGGACGGCCGGTAATACCGCTGGAATACCGACTGTTTCGATTCGTTGACACCAACGTGGAAGTGGGCAAGTCCTACCGTTATCGCGTGGCTCTCGAACTCTGGAATCCAAATTTCAAATTGCCGGAGCAATACTTAGAAAATGTCGCTATGGCTACAGAACCGAAGCTTCCGTCAAACGTCAGTGAGCCAACGCCCGCAGTGACTCTTCTGGGCACAACTGCTCTTCTGGCACAGAAGCTCAGAAAAGCTGAGTCAAAGCGACTCAAACCCGGCATGCTTGAAGTGCTTGTCATAGCAGAAAATAAAACCTCAAGCGGCTTTTTTCTCAGCAGCCTGATCACCGAGATCGGGGGCTTGGCAAATTTTGATAAAACGTTAAACAAGCCCGGAGAGGCGCGGGTGCGAGCCCGTGCCGATGTCATCACCGACAGAGTGCTCGTGGACGTCAGGGGCCGCCAAGAGGATCGCCAAGAGGATCGCGTCGAAGTTCGGGCTCCAAAAAAACCCCTTTCTCCGCCGGAGCCATTCGAGATGCTTTATTTGCGAAACGATGGCACATTTGAACGTGTATCATCGGCTGAGTCTCAGGTTCGTATCAAAGGCTCGATCGGTACGCTGCCACCTTTGCTTGAGGATGGCCGCGCCGTCGATCGCCCGAATCAGCCGGGCGTGCTCCCCATGAATAATCCATTTGGTACTCCACGCGAGCAAAAATGATAGCCAAGAAAAAAGTCCTCGCCGGTCCGTTGAAAATACTCGACTCTCTGAGCAGCTCGTTTTTGATAGCGGTTCTGTTGGCTGTCGGGCGCAGCGGGTCGCTCCTTGCCGAGGGTGAGCCTGCAGTTTACGCGACGTGGTTACAGGCGGAGCAGTCGAAGGAGTCGCAGGCCTTTCGGGCACGCATGGCTGAAGGCGAGTCCTTAGACGAAGCATCTAAAAAGTTTCTTCAAGAGACGGCTTTGCCCCAACTCGCTGTGGATGCCAATCGGCCGACGATTGAACGGACCAGGCGTCGCATGCGGGAGATCTTGTTCAACAACATTGACGACCAAAAGACGCACGACGCGGTCAGTCAACTGGTGCTGAACTTTATGGCCCAGCTCGCCCGGGATAACGATGTGGAGCCTGTTGTGCAGGTCAATGCAATGCTCTTGATAGGTGAGCTGAAGTCGAAAGACGGAAAGCCTTGGCTACCAGCAGTTGCTCCGTTGGCAAGAGATGCCAGTGATCCCCAGATGCCGATGGCAAACCGAATTGCAGCTGTCGTGGGGCTCACTCGCCATGTCGAGGCCTTGGTAAAAGCCGACGACGCAGCAGTGGAATCGCTGGCTCAAACAGTTGTTCCCGCCATCCTCAAAATTTTGGCGGAACCTGCCGGTATGGAAAATGCCGTTGAAGCCGACTGGATTGCGTCGCGAGCAGCAGGGTTAGTCCCTATCCTCTCCCGCATCTCCTCTTCCAAGGAAGTGGCCCGCGCGATTGGAAAAAGTCTCAATGACCCAAAGCGATCGCTTGACACGCGAATTCGTCTGGCAGCCGTGCTTGCGGCCACAGCCAAAAAGGGTTCGGGTGTGGATGTAGCCAAAACGATCGATTCCATTCGGGCGCTGGCCATTGAGTCGCTGGAACAAGATAAAAAAGTGACCGATATCCAGCAGTTTGAAAGGGAATACCGTAATTTTTTCACCGGCGTTGAACTAAGACAGCCGGTCGAAGCAGCCCTTGAGGAGACTATTCATGAACAAATATACCGCCGGGCCGCTTGGCGATTAGTGTGTCTTGCCGACGCAGTGCTTTCCGCGGACAGTAAGACCGGGCTATCGCTGCTTGGGGGCGAGCCCAGCCATGCTGCCCGGCAACTCGCAACAATCCTGCGTGAAAGTGGCTTTTCACTTGATGCCAACCCCACGACCCAGTCGCTGTTAGAGTCACTCGCTGCATTACAAGCACCAGCCGACCCAGGCCCAGGCGGCATACCGTCAAATCCAAATGCTCAGCCGGCAGACCCGCAACCTGTTAAGCCCAGTGCCGTTCCAAATAATCCGTTTGGCCCGTAAGCCGTCAACGAGTTCTTGTGCTCGGTCGCTCCGCCGACGCTACTGTTTAATGAGATCTCTGACGGTTCCACCCGAGGGAATCATCGGCAGCACATGCGACTGGTAAGGTACCTGCACATCGAGCAGTGCCGGGCCGGGCGCGTCAATCATGCGTCGGAGCGCTGACTCCAGATCTTTCTTTTCAGAGACCGTTTCTGCGTGCCAGCCAAAGCCCTCCGCGATGGCTACAAAATCAGGATAGCGATTGTCTGGAGAAATGCCGTCTCCCTGACCGCTTGCCTCTGGATGGTTCACTGGCCCGAGGTATGTGTGGGCACGGTTTCCCTTAAAAAATCGATCCTCCCACTGCACGACCATGCCCAGATGCTGGTTGTTGAGCAGCAGGACTTTAACAGGAATATTTTCGCAGTTACACGTAGCAAGTTCTTGGATATTCATCAGAATGCTTCCGTCGCCATCGATGTCGACGACGAGTGACTCTGGGTGAGCCACTTTTGCACCCATGGCCGAGGGTAAGCCGAAGCCCATCGTGCCCAAACCACTTGAAGAGAGCCAGGTGCGCGGCCGACGAAACTTGTAAAACTGTGCCGCCCACATCTGATGCTGGCCTACACCAACGGAGATGATGGTGTCGCGGTCTGCCGTGATTCGGGACAGTTCAGCGATTGCTTCCTGCGCCAAGATGCCCTTGTATTGGGTGTCAAAGGCAAAAGGATCCTCAGTTTTCCAAGCGGCGATCTGCTCGTGCCAGTCGCTGAGGCTGGCGGTCGGGGCCTCAACGATCTTGTTGAGTTGTGCGAGCGCATCTTTAATATCAGCCACGATCGGAACGTGAGCCAGTTTGTTTTTATTGATTTCCGATGGATCAATATCGATGTGCACGATAAAGCCGTGCTGGGCAAATTCTGCCACTTTGCCAGTGACGCGATCGTCAAAGCGAACGCCAAGAGCTAAGAGCAAATCGGCTTGATCGACAGCGTAGTTGGCGTAGACGCTGCCATGCATGCCGAGCATGTCGAGGCAGAGGGGATTGTCGGCAGAAAATGCCCCCAATCCCATCAGGGTCATGGTGACAGGAATGCCCGTGCGACGAGAGAGTTCACGGAGTTCTTCAGAAGCCTCCCCTGTGATCACACCGCCGCCAGCATAAATCACCGGTCGCTTGGAACGCTTAATGGCAGCCGCTACTTGTGCGATCTGTTCGGGATGCGCTTTGCGTGCCTCAGGATGGTAACCCGGTAAATTCATCGGAGCGTTGTAGTCCGGAACAATCTGCGTCACTTGAATATTTTTGGGCAGGTCGATGAGCACGGGACCTGGGCGACCGGTGGTTGCGATGTGAAAAGCCTCGTTCATCACGCGGGCAATGTCATTGGCATCGGTGACCAAGTAATGGTGCTTGGTGATGGCACGGCAGACTTCAACGATCGGCGTCTCTTGAAAAGCGTCAGTGCCAATCACGCTCGTACCGACTTGGCCAGTGATAGCAATCAACGGCACACTATCCATCCTGGCGTCTGCGATTGCCGTGACAAGATTGAGTGCCCCCGGCCCGCTTGTGGCCATGCAAACGCCCGGCTTACCAGTGGTGCGAGCGTAGCCCTGAGCGGCAAAGGCCCCTCCCTGTTCGTGGCGCGGCAAAATAGTGCGGAGTTTGTCTTCGTAGCGAGTGAGCGCCTGATGCAGCGGCATGCTTGCACCACCTGGGTAGGCAAAGATCACATCGACGCCGTGGCGGATCAGTGACTCGATGACCACATCGGCCCCAGTGATGAATGTTTCAGTCGCGCGCGGTCGGGATGCGGTGGCCATTGGGTGAGGCTCCTCTCAATATTTTCGTGAGTGTCGGGATCGGTGGAGAGCGAGATCGGCAAGATCAACCGTTCCGTTCATGGAATTTTACACACCTTAAAAATACACGAAAATTGGCGACATGCGTCAGGGAGTCGTTTCGTCGGTAAAATTAGGCTACGAGCGATATTTTTAGGATCGGGTATGGGCCTTGAGAGACGGGTATTTCTGGCGGGGATGGATGGGCCAGGCTTTTGGGATGTATGATCTAGATTCGTTTCACCCACTTTCCCTCGAGACCGTTGGCGCCTTTATTCGCCACGGGCTTCGATGCCCCGTACGACGATCGCAGTTGTCAACACCAAGAGGCTTCTGGCCATCTTTGGGCCGAGAGACCAACACCTTCGGCGCATTCGCACGGCGCTTGGAGTCGGCGTGTCTGCCCGCGATGACTCAATCCATATTGAGGGCGAAGAACTAGCCGTGCTCCGGGCCACAGAGATTTTTGAGCAACTCGACCGCATTGCTCGGGAACATGGTTCGGTTGAGCCAACCGATGTTGCGGATTTACTCGCCGTGGCCACGGGGGATCGCCCGCTTGTGCATTGCGATCCGATTGAAGTGCAGCGTCCTGGCAAGCACGTGCTGCCTCGATCGGCCGGGCAGGCGACCTATGTCAAAGCGATTCGCGAAAACGATGTTGTTCTGTGCGCTGGGCCCGCTGGCAGCGGTAAGACATTCCTCGCCGTAGCAATGGCTGTTTCGGCCCTCCGTGCTGAACAAGTGCGCAAGATCATGCTGGTGCGTCCGGCCGTGGAAGCGGGTGAAAACCTCGGCTTTCTACCCGGTGATCTTCAGGCCAAGATCAATCCATACTTGCGGCCCCTACTCGATGCCATGCGAGAGATGATGGACTACGAACTCCTCAAGAGACTCACAGAACAAGACGTTGTGGAAATGGTTCCACTGGCGTACATGCGGGGCCGCACGCTGACCAATGCTTTCGTCATTCTCGATGAAGCGCAAAACACGACTGTTGCTCAGATGAAAATGTTTCTTACTCGTCTTGGCGTTGGATCTAAAATGGTGATCTCTGGGGATACAACTCAGATTGACTTGCCTCCCAACCGGCAAAGTGGCCTCGTCGATGCCATGAATCGACTGCAGGAGGTTCGGGGTTGTGTCTGCGTTCGATTGGCTGGGCAGGACATCGTGCGGCATCCGCTCGTGCAACGAATTGTTGAGGCGTACGAAAAATAATGCCCATTGCGCCATCCTCCTACCGTCGCCGTATCAAACGCACTTCCTCCGTCGATGCTCCGCGCGGATTCTGGGGACTTCTTGTGGATCGAATCTCTCGTTCAGAGGTGCTTGTCCAATTGGCCCTCTGCTTGGCCGCGTCGGCGGTGCTCTTGATTCTTCTGCACGGATGGACCGAACCAGTGCCGTTTCATGAGGGCTCAGTCGTGCCGCGAGGCATCGTTGCACGGGTGCCTTTTGAAAAGCCTGATGTCGATCGAACCCGCGCCGCCCAAGAACGCGCAGCAGCCCAGGTGCGCGTGGTTTACTCTCAAGACAAATCGCCTGTCCTGCGTCTGCGCGACGCCCTCAAAAATCGGGCTGCTGAGATCACAGCAGCAGAGTCGCTAGCGAGCGTGTCGCGCGATGCATGGCTGGAGTTTGCCCCTGAGTCCTCTGAGGCACTCGAGCAATTACCCGTTGCGACGGCGGCCGATACATTGAGCCCTCGCGAGGCTCCTGTCGCCCCAGAGCCTCCAGAAGCGACGGTTGTCCCCCTTGCCGAAAGCCAGCCGGTGGTCGAGCCAGGTCCAGACGCCCCACAGCCTGCAGAGAATCAGCCTGTCCAAACGCGGATAGAAAAGATGATTGCCGATGCGGAGCAGGTGTTTCAACGGTTTCGTGCCAAGCTTGACACAAAGGAAAAACATCTCGACTTCGAGAAGGCGATCGACCGGGCGTTTGTGGAGGTCGAAAATGTCGGCGTGCTGGAAAAGATTCAGCATGGCATTGACGAAGGGAGTCAGACCGAAATCGACATTCATCCGCTCGGCAACGTGACAGAGATGAAACGAGTGCAAGTTGCAAAAGCACTGCTTGGTGAGGTGAAGGTTCGACTCAAGACCCTGCTTCAAGAAGAACTCGGTGAGGCAGCCCTGGCCGAACAGGTATTTGCCTGGATCGATCCGAAGCTTTCAGGTTCACTTCTTATCGATCGTGATGCGACGACGAATGCTAAAAAAGATGCCATTGAAAAAACACCACAACAATTTGTGCGCTTCGCTACCGGCGAGCTTCTTGTCAACGCAGGACTGCCGATCACTGCCGACGAACTAATCCTGATTCGCCGCGAACACGACGAATTTGTGCGGCAGCAGGATTCCGGACAGCGGGTTGCCCGGGCGGCATCGCTGTTTGGTCTTTTTATCGCGATGATCACGCTGGCAGGGTTTTACATCCACCTCCACCACCATGATCTGCTCGAGGATCTGGGCCATGTTGCCACGCTCTTGGGGCTTTCGGTGGCAACGATCGTGCTCTGCCTGCTATCGACAGGAGAGGCCTGGCGGGCCGAGATCGTGCCATTGTTGGTCTTTGCCATGACCGTGGCCATTGCCTACGACGAGGATCTGGCCCTGCTGCTCGCGGCGGAGGTGGCGCTTGTCGTCGTGGTGGGCCTCGGGCGTGGATTGGCCGATTACGTCACGCTGGCAGCGGCGGCGGCATCGATGGTTTTTTGGATGGGACGGCTTCGCAGTCGCAGCAAACTTATTTATGTGGGCCTCTGGGCTGGAGCCGTTGCAATGACCACCCAAATCGGTGCAAACCTGCTGGAAGAACGCCCGCTGGATATGCAAATGCTTTACGAAGCTGGTCGCACTGGTGTTTGGACATTGCTTGCGGGCTTTCTGATGACGGGCCTGCTCCCCTTTATCGAGCGATCGTTTGGCGTGCTGACAGACTTAAGCCTACTGGAGGTAGGTGACATCGCCCATCCTTTATTACAGGAGTTGGTGCGGCGCGCACCCGGCACATACAACCACTCCATCAATGTGGCGAGTATCGGCGAGGCTGCGGCTGAGGCGATTGGTGCACGCGGGTTATTGGTGCGTGTGGGGGCTTATTTTCACGACATCGGCAAGATGCTTAAGCCGGCCTACTTTGTTGAAAATCAGGGGCAGCAGGCCAATCGTCACGAGTCTCTTGTGCCCGCTATGAGTACGCTGATTATCATCGCCCACGTCAAGGAGGGAGCGGAGCTTGCCCGTCAATACAACCTACCGCAACCGATCATCGACTTGATTGTTGAGCATCACGGGACAACTCTTGTGGAATACTTCTACCGCCGGGCCACAGAGCGATCTCAGGCCGATCCCAATGGCAGCGATGTTGATGAGCAAAATTATCGCTATCCAGGGCCGAAGCCAAGCTCCCGGGAATCGGCTGTGATGATGCTCGCCGATGCCGCCGAAAGTGCTAGTCGTGCGTTGACCGAGCCCACGCCCTCGCGAATCGCCAGCCTTGTACACGATTTGGCAATGAAGCGACTCCTCGACGGGCAGTTTGATGAATGCAGCCTGACGCTCGAAGAACTCGAATTAATTGAGCAAAGCCTCGTCAAAAGCCTAACGGCTGTTTATCACGGCCGAGTCAAATATCCTGATCAGAGGACGGCGTAGTGTCATCTGCACACCGCCGAGGCACTCTAGTCGGCAGCCAACAGAGGGCGATGGCCGGCGTAGGGAGTTGTATTGCTGCGATTGAAGTTGAGATCAGCAATCGTCAGACGATCATGCGAATCGGCGGAGCGGGGCTCGTACGTTTTGTGCGCAAGGCCCTCCGCGCCGAAGAAATTGGCCAGGCGACTGTTGGAATCTTGTTGGTCGATGACCGTCGCATGGCCGCACTTCATTCCAAGTGGCTTGGACTTCAGGGGCCGACTGATGTGATCACATTTGATTTATCTGACGGAATCAAGGGGGGGCCATTGCATGGCGATATTGCTGTCAGCACAGAAACGGCCCGACGAATGAGTCGCGACTACGGTTGGACTCCCCGGCAGGAACTGGCGTACTACGTGATTCATGGCCTTCTCCATCTGACAGGATACGATGACACGTCGCCCGTCCTGCGGCGCGCGATGCGAGCCCGTGAGCGGACGCTGATGCAGACTCTTGGTATGCCGTGCCCCCGCCGCAACACGTGCCGAAAAACAAAATCATGAACACTGCGGCAACCATCGGCGTCGAATCGGCCCTGTTGCTCTTGCTGGTGGCAAGCTTGGCCGCGGTGCAAGCCCGCGCCGTTCGAGGCGCGCAGCGACACCACCTACAAGAACTCTGTCGCCAACGCGGTTTTCTGAATCGCTACGATGAGATTGTGGCTGGGAGTGAGACCATTGCCTTTATCGCCGCATCGATTGTTGTGGGCGCGGCTGTGGTGGCTACGCTGCTTGCCAGCAGGGGGCTCATCGATGCCACTGCCAGTTCGCGGGCAATGGCCGTTTCGGCAGTCGCGGGTTGGATTGGTATCGTCTGGCTGTTGCTAGTGGTGGTGCCAATGGTGGTGACAAAGTTCGCCGGCCCTCGCATCGTGGTCGCCACATGGGGGCTCTGGAGACCAGTGGTTGGACTTGTGTCGCCGGTTGTAAAGTTGCTGGGCAACACTGCGTCCATGCTGGGGCGGGCCTTGGGCCGCCGTGGCAGCGAGATTGCTCTGGAGCCGCAAGACGAATTACGACTGGTGGTTGAGGAGGCGCATCGGGATGGTCGACTCAAGGAAGCCGCTCGCGACATGATTCAAGGCATCATGAATCTTGACGAGGTGCGGGTCTCACAGATCATGACACCCCGCACCCAAATGATTTCTCTTTCCGCGGCAACTCCCTGGAGCGAAGCGCTGCGTCTAGCCTCCGAAAGTGCGCATACTCGGCTGCCGGTGTGGGACCGTTCAGCCGACGACACTGTCGGGATTTTGCACACTCGCGAACTACTCACGCAGTTGGTTGCGGCGCAGGCTCATAAACCAGTGCATGTGGTAGAAGCGCACGGCCCCGAGATTCGTTCGCTCTTACGGCCTCCGTACTTTGTGCCCGAGTCGATGAGCGTGCAAAAACTCTTACGAGAGTTTCAACGCACCCATACCCACATGGCGATTGTCACCGATGAATTTGGCAGCGTTTCAGGACTTGTCACCATTGAGGATGCGCTCGAAGAAATTGTTGGTGAGATTGCCGATGAACACGACGAAGCTTTTTCCGATGGCATGCGGATCCTCTCGAGTGATAGTTGTGAGGCGCTTGCGCGTGTGCGGATTGCCGATCTGAATAAGCGGATGGAGATACAGCTACCCAATGAATCTGATTTTGAAACCCTCGGTGGGTTTGTCTTTCATCAGTGTGGGCGTATTCCTGAGGTGGGGGAAACGATCAATTCGCATGGCGTAACATTAGAAGTGCTGGCAGCCACGCGACGCCGCATCGATCTGGTGCGTGTGATCCGACTCAAGAGTGTGTGAGATTATGGCGGCAGAAAATGCGACCGCAATAGTGATTCGTGCGGTTCCATTTAGCGAAACCAGCTCTGTGGTGACCCTTTTCACGAGGGAATGTGGCAAGCTGCGGGCTCTGGCAAAGGGGGCGTGGCGTCCTAAAAGTGCCTTTGATGCCGCACTTGACCTGCTTTCCACCTGTCAGGTACTCGTCTTCCGGAAACACTCCGACAGCCTCGATGTCTTGGCCGAAGCTAGGCTTGAAAACCGGTTTCGAATGGGCACGAGTTTGGCGGCCTTTCATGCGGGCATGTATGTCGCAGAACTGCTCGATGCACTGACTGCCGATGGCGATCCGCAACCGGAACTCTTTGATGCCGCTCAAAAAATATTGCTGGAACTTTCTTGCTTTTGTGGGCCTCTTGAGCAAGTGCGCGCTCGCATCATCTCATTTGAGCTTGAAGTGTTACGCATCGTGGGTCACAGTCCAACTCTTTTGCGCTGCGCCGAATGCCAAACCCGTATTGAGCTTACTCCCCGCACAGCGTTTGCCATGCTCGATGGTGGCACTCTTTGCCCCAAGTGTCGTCGTGGCAAGCGGTCAGTTGTCTCGGTGTCTGCCGACGCACTGGCGAGCTTACGCGTCTTGGCCCATTCAGCCACTGCATGGCAGACGATTGTTTTGGGCGACTCTGTTTTTACGGAGCTGCGAGCCATTATGAGCACCTACCTCGCCTACGTCGTGGGCAGACGGTTGAAGTTGGCAGCCCTCCTCCTGAGCCCATCGCGGGGGGCAGTCCATTGAACCAACAATCCAGTTTTATGCTTAACAAACTATCACACAGATCGCGATTTAGTTCCTGGGGTTTCCCTACAGACTGCGGCGTTGTCCGACGGGTGCTGGTGATCCTTTTGGTACTGCCTGCCGCATGGACAGCCACGGGCTGTGCAACCCTGAAAACGCCTACCTGGCCGTGGGCCAAAAATGATGCTGCCATTGGCAAAGAAAAAGTCACTGGCGAAGTCGGTGCAGATGAAGAATCCTCTGTCATTTCTTCCGAATTCACTCCCACCGAGGATGACGCCGGCTGGGATTATTTTAAGGGCGACAATATTCAAAAACGATGGAAGAAGATGGTGGGTCGTGGCCCCAATGAGCCGATTGCACGAAAAACGCTTTCCGAGGGAGACGCTCTTTTTCGCGAGAAAAAATATGCCGATGCCGCCGTCAAGTATAAGGTTGCGGTCGACCGCTGGCCTGATTCAACTGTCGAAGAGGATGCTCTCTGGCAACTGGCTGAGTGCTGGTTTTTTACCGATCAGTATCCGAAGGCTGAAGATTGCTATGACGAATTGGTGAAGAAATATGCCAACACACGCTATCTCGATCGGATCGCCCAGCGACAGTTCGTGATTGCTCAATACTGGATAGCTCTCGATGAGAAACACGGTTACGTGACGCTCATCCCCAACGTGGTCGATCGTAGTCGGCCGCTCTTTGACACGCGTGGCCGAGCTATCAAGGCCTTTGATCATGTTCGGCTCAATGACCCTCGAGGATCGCTAGCCGATGACAGCATCATGGCGCAGGCCAATGCCCACTTCGTGGAACGGCAGTGGATAGACGCCGACTATTTTTATGGCCTGCTTCGCAATGAGTATCCCGACAGTGGCTTTCTCATGCAGGCCCACTTGCTCGGCTTACAGGCTAAGTTACGGGCCTACCAAGGGACTGGCTACGAGGGCGGCGTGCTGGACGAAGCAGAAATTTTGGCAGACCAGACAATCGTTCAATTTCCAGATCAACTCAGCCCAGACGATCAGGAACGCGTGCTAAAAACGCGAGCCGAAATTGCGGCCCAGCAGGCCACGCGTCACTGGTCGAGGGCGGAGTTTTACGCAAAGGGAAAGCACTACTCTTCGGCGCGGATTTACTACGCGCTCATCGCCCGCGATTATCCCAAGACAATGCTTGCCCAGCAGGCCCAGCAAAAACTTGGTCTTATCAACGGTCTCGACGATGTTTCCGATGATCCATTCCCAATGCTCACCCGAGTCCTCAACCCGGATTCATTGAAGGAAGCCGAACTCGATGCCATGGCCGAAGCTGATGCCGTTATTGCCCGGGAAGACAGCTCTGGTGCAGCCGCTCCCATTCGCTGAAAGAAGAAGATAGCCATGCCTGCGCGAGGTGTTCGCCACTGTCGGCTGGGCTTCTGTCTTCTGCTCGTGTGCGGGGGTTGCGCAGGCTATCGCTTCGGCAATAACACGCTCTACGCCCCCAATGTTCGCACTGTCTATGTGCCCATTTTTCAGTCAGATAGTTTCCGCACAACGCCGAGCATCGACATGGGCCAGCGGCTCACTGAGGCAGTTTGCAAGGAAATTGAAAAGCGCACGCCCTTTAAGGTGGTTGGCACTCCCGATGCCGACAGCGTGCTCACCGGCCGAATCGTGGCCGATACCAAGCGTATGGTCGTGGAAAGTCCGACCGACCAATCGCGTCAAGTTGAGATGAATATTCAGGTGCTTGTCACCTGGGCAGATCGCGGAGGTGCCGTGCTCGCCACAGGTGCGGTGCCACTGCCAGCCGCAAGCGTTGATGTTGGGCAGGCGGCGATGCTCGTGCCCGAGTTTGGCCGCTCTGTCGCCACTACCCAGCAAGAAGGGCTGATCAAGATGGCTCAGCAAATCGTTGGACTGATGGAAGAGCCCTGGTAAGTGTGGAGTGGGTCATCCTTCTCCGCATGCGACCAATCGCAGATGATGGTGTCGCAACAACTGGACCTGTCCCCGTTTCTCCCTCTATGCCCACTCCATTTTACTCACCCGGCATCGGCTCTGACTGCACAAAGCAGCCCACGCATTGGCAACTGCGCAGCAAACGTCTTGAGTTACCCAGTTGCGGATCCACGCGAAAGCGGCCCCTCGTCATGGGGATCGTCAATGTCACACCCGATAGCTTTTCTGACGGTGGCCGCTACGCCGACACTCAAGCCGCTGTAGCGCACGGTTTGTCGCTCGTGGCCGAAGGGGCCGATATTCTTGATATTGGCGGCGAAAGCACGCGGCCTTTTTCAGCCGCTCTTGCATTTGACGAGGAGTGGAGTCGCGTATCTAGCGTTGTCAGACAGCTTGTTGAACAGTCGGGCGTGCCCGTCTCGATCGACACTTCTAAGGCGATCGTGGCTGCACGCGCCGTCGAATTAGGCGTTGAAATAATCAATGATGTGACAGGGCTCACAGGCGATGCCGACATGCTGCGAGTGGCTCTCGACAGCGGTGCCGGGGTATGTGCGATGCACATGCAGGGAACCCCGCAAACGATGCAAGTCGCTCCTGCCTACGGTGATGTTGTGAGTGAGGTTTATGCGTATCTGGCAGAGCGACGCGATCAAATGATTGCATCAGGCATTGAGCACGAAAAGATCTGTCTCGACCCCGGCATTGGCTTTGGAAAAACACATGCCCACAATCATGAATTGATGACCCATGCCAGTCGGTTTCTCGATCTGGGTGTACCAATTCTCATAGGCCATTCGCGGAAGGGATATATCGGAAAAATAATCGAGCTCACTGGCGGTCGTAAAGCTACGCAAGGGGATCTCGATGGCGGTACAGTCGGAGTGGCCTGCAGCCTCGCTGCCCAAGGCATTCAAATCGTCCGTGTCCACGCCGTGGGCCTGGTGACA
>QWQJ01000063.1 GCA_003670865.1 Planctomycetota bacterium
AACCGGCAAGTTGCCCTTGGCCCTTATGACCACGACCAGAGGTTTTGCCCTTGCCTGATCCTGGGCCGCGTCCGATCCGCATGCGTTTGCGGTTTTTATGGATGCCACGATGAACGTCGCTGATCTTCATTATAAGGTTCCGAAATAATTCTTGTTCTGTAAAAAATCTTGGGTCTGAACGGACGAGTCCGCTCTCTTTTGAAACGGCTACTAGGAAAGCGTAACGCCCCGCAATCGCTCGACATCAGCACGGGTTCGTAATTGCTTGAGACCGTTGAGCGCTGCCTTGACGAGATTGACTGGATTGGTTGAACCGTGTGCCTTGGTCAATACGTCGCGGATGCCGGCCGACTCGCACACAGCCCGGACGGCGGCACCGGCAATAATACCCGTTCCAGGACTTGCCGGCAGCAGAATCACTTTTGAGGTGCCGCTGATACCTTCGACCCGATGCGGAATCGTGCCCGAACCAATCGGCACTTCAATCAAGTTTTTCATGCCGTCTTTGATGGCTTTTTCAACCGCCGGCGGCACCTCGTTGGCTTTTCCATAGCCACAACCCACCTTGCCTCGGCCATTACCGACGACAACTAGGCCAGCAAAGCTGAAGCGACGACCACCCTTAACGACCGTGGCGCAGCGTCGCACCTTGACAACTTTTTCGGCAAACTCTCCGCCGCGGGATTCTTTATTGCTGCTGTTACTCGACACGTCGTTCCTCCTCGAAAACCATTGAACTCAAAAGATTGTCTTAAAACTCGAGACCGGCGGCACGGGCCGCATCGGCTAAAGCGGCCACCCGACCATGGTAGTGAAACTCACCTCGATCAAAGCAGACTTTTTTCAATCCAGCTGCCTGAGCCCGCTCGGCAACGACGCGACCGATGGCTTCGGCGGCCTGTTTATTACCTCCAAAGGTAACCGCGTCGCGGATCTGCTTGTCCATGGAGCTTGCAGAAACCAGCGTGGAACCGGTTGAGTCGTCGATGATCTGAGCGTAGATGTGCTTGTGGGTTCGAAAGACCGAAAGCCGCGGACGATCAGTCGTACCACGAATGGCTCGGCGAACGCGGTGGCGACGGCGCATTCGCTGTCTTAAAATTGTTCTAGAGTGATCCATGGCTGCAGCAAAATGTAGGGGGTAAGGAAACGGAAGCGACTCAAAAAACTATGGATGAAACTGTGCCGGACTCTCTTTTTACTTTGTAACAGCCTTGCCAGCCTTGCGGCGAACCTGTTCGTTTTCATAACGAATTCCCTTGCCCTTATACGGTTCGGGCTTGCGGAGCGATCGCACTTCAGCGGCAAATTGACCGACGAGTTGCTTGTCGATGCCGTTGATCACGATGTGCGTCTGATCGGGACAGGTGATCGTCAGGCCCGCAGGAATCGGCACTTGGAGTTCATTGGCAAAGCCAACTCGCAATTGCAGTGTGGTTTTTTGCAGTGCTGCAAGATAACCGACGCCAACGATCTCCAACTTCTTGACAAACCCTTTAGACACCCCTTCAACCATGTTGGCGACGAGCGCCCGGGTCAAGCCATGCAGCGCTCGAGACATACGACTGTCGTCCGAACGGGTCACTTTGACGAAGCCCGCTGCCTGATCAACCTCAACCGCAACGGCCTCGTGAGGCTTTTGCTGAAGTTTGCCCAGCGGTCCTTCAACCTTGAGCATGCCGGCCTCCATGGCCACCTTCACGCCTTTCGGTATTGGTACAGGAGATTTGCCGATGCGAGACATTGTCTGAATTACTTTCCTAAAGACCGAAAAATATGATCCGAATTGAAAAAGAAAACGAGTTCTCTACCAGCCAGTGATCCAACGTCTCTTACCACAGTTCGCAGAGAACCTCGCCGCCGAGTTTTCGCTGCCGGGCTTCACGATCGCTAACGACTCCACTCGATGTCGAAAGAATTGAAATGCCCAGGCCACCCAGAACCGGCCGCAAAAGCACCGAGCGACTGTACACACGCCGGCCGGGCGAACTCACCCGGCGAATGTGCCGAATCAGGCATTCGCCATTGGGGCCATACTTCAGTTCCAATTGAAGTTGTCGGACGGGCTCCGATTCAACTTCTTTCCAGTCCCAGATGAAGCCTTCACGTTTGAGCACTTCGGCAACGCCTCGCTTCACCTTTGAACTCGGCAACTCCACGGTAGCGCGTTCAATGCGCACCGCATTGCGAATGCGGGTGAGCATGTCAGCGATGGGGTCGGTCATCATGTCAACAGAACCTTTAGTTAAAACGCCTTCATCCCTGCTGGTCAATCAAATCCTGAGCAAAACTTTGCACTGACCTCAGCCAATGCACTACCAACTCGCCTTACGAACACCTGGAATAAGACCTTGGTCAGCGAGCTTTCGAAAACAAATACGACAGGTGCCGAACTTGCGGTAAACTGCCCGAGGCCTTCCGCAGAGCATGCAACGGTGCACGGTGCGTGTGGAGAACTTCGGCGGCTTTTTCGCGGCTGCGATCTTTGACTTACTTGCCATACATGTTTCCAAATACCGGCCCCACAAAGGAGCCGTGTTCAAAAATATCGAAAGACGCCACTACGCTGCGGCATCGACCTTCATTGATTTGTATTTTTCGATCCTTCAATCTGATTGATTTCAATCCTTCTGGGCATCGTCTTTTTTGAGCGGCAGACCCATCGCACGCAGGAAATGCCGCGCCTCGTCATCAGAGCGTGCGGTTGTCACAAATGTGATATTCATCCCTTGCGGTCGCGTGTATTTATCCGGATTGATCTCGGGAAAAACCATCTGTTCAGAAAGTCCCAAGCTGTAATTTCCGTGACCATCAAAAGCTGTGCTCGATAGACCGCGGAAGTCGCGAACTCGCGGCAAGGCCACTGACACAAGCCTATCCATGAATTCGTACATCCGCCGACCACGCAAGGTCACCTTGCATCCGATCGGCAGGTTTTCCCGGAGTTTGAATCCAGAAACAGCAATTTTAGAGAGCGTGGCGATCGGCTTCTGGCCCGTTACCTGTGCCAGGGCCCCAATCGCTTCTTCGAGGTATTTCTTTTCGGTAACCGCGACACCCACGCCCATGTTGACGACAATCTTCACCAGTTTGGGGAGGGAGTGGAGATTGGTTCGCGAAAAAGCAGCGCCCAAAGTCGGCCGTACAGTCTCGAGATAGTGGTTCAGCATCCGCGGCGGGCCGCCTGCACCGGGAGCCACAGCAGCACTGACGGAGCCAGTGGCTTTGGGAGCAGATTTTTTTGTCATTGACTTCTTTGCCATCGAAACGATCCTTACTGATTTTCCATTCGGACGACCCACCTGTCGCCGCACCTTATAAGACTAAATTTATTTTGAGATCTGATTGATTGACTAGCTCGTTCTATTGTTTGCTCGGCGTCCATCGCCGCTCGGCTCTTAGACAATCGGTATCACTTTCCCGCCAACTCTTTTTTTACCTGTTCTTTTATGCTCTTCGGCGGCCGCAGCACGCTCAACTCCGCACTGCACTTCTTGCAAAACCGAACCCTGCCGCCTTCGGCCGTAATCCGCACGCCGATGCGAGTGGCCTTACTGCACGAACCACAGACCAAGAGAACATTCGATGCGTTGATCGAAAGCTCTTTGCTGAGCCGTCCTCCCTGTGGATTTTTTTGGCTGCGCTTCATATGTCGGTACACACGATTGACACCCTCAACAATAATTTTACCGCGTTCGGCCTGAACAGTGACAACCTTGGCTCGCGTGCCGCGCGAGTTGCCTGTCTGCACTTCAACCAAATCACCTGAACGGATCAACATCACACTACCTCATTCGCCAAGCTGACAATTTTCATAAAATTACGATCACGGAGTTCGCGAGCTACCGCACCGAAGATGCGGGTGCCTTTGGGATTTTTTTCGTTGTCAATAATCACGCAGGCATTGGTATCGAACTGCACATAGCTGCCGTCCTCTCGACGAGTCGGTCGCTTGCATCGCACGATCACCGCTTTGACCACAGCCTTCTTCTTCACCTCACTGCCGGCAATCACGGTCTTGACACTACAGACGATGATATCGCCCAGGCCAGCAGTCCGCTTTTTGCTACCGCCGAGAACCTTGAAGCACATAACTTCTTTGGCACCCGTATTGTCCGCGACCACAAGCCGCGTTTGCATTTGAATCATTGCTAGTTGTCCCGTTCTGTCTCAGTTATGCTTTTTTTGGACTTGGTGCTGGCGACTTCCCTGATGCAGCGGCATCCTCGGCTTTGACCGCTGTTTCACGAAGTTTTGTGGCTCTTGCACCACTTCGCAGCGATGCCACATCCACGGCCGTACTTTTGGAAACCACTCGGACAAGCTCCCATCGCTTGAGACGACTGCGAGGCCGACATTCAATGATCTCGACCATGTCACCTATCTGCGAGGTTTCGGCTTCGTCGTGCACATGACAGACCGTGCGTCGATGCAAAATCCTGCTATATTTTTCATGCCGCACAACACGCGGAATCTCCACGCGACGCGTCTTGCTCGACGCCGCACTCGTGACTGTCCCTGTTTCTACTCGCTTGGGCATATCGAAGTTCCTGATGATCTGCTGGACTGTTGACTGGCTAAACAATGAGTTAGAGGTGATGACTGGTTTACATGCACTGCTTCGCGTGTTGACTGACTCATTGCGACCTTCTCGCAACCTGATTTATTTTGCGGTTCCTGCTTGAGGTACGGCAGACGCTGGCTTGCCTTTACGTGTCGCATTTGCCGAGCTCTTATCCGCTGTCTTGGATTTCTTTTTATCGCCGGTTGCTGCTGAATTCGCTGTCGATTTCTTGTCGGATTTTTTGATCGACGCCCTGATCGCAGCCCGATCTTTGGCCCGTCTCTTTTTGGAATGCATGCCACCCCGCAGATGATCATGCCCTAGAGCTTTTGTGGGCACTTCAACGACGCCGGCCAGGTTAACAACAGAACCCCGCTGAGCCAAAATCGTCTGGCAACGAGCGATCTTCTGACGCTGCTTGCGCAGATCGGATGGGGAGGCAATCTTTTCCGTCTGGGCCTGCAGCCGCAGTCGAAACAGAGTTTCGGCCGCGTCCTTCCAGACCAGACGGATCTGTTCGTCTGCCATCTCGCGTAATTCGCTGACTTGAGTCATTTGCTTTTCCTACCGATGGTCACTGTCGTTCCAAGGTCTCAATCTTTACATCCTCTACATCAACCTTCGCTTTACAAACCGCACCCGCAGCGGCATCTTGTGCGCCAATCGCGCTAAACAAACACGCGCCGCTTCTTCAGACACACCACCAATTTCGTAGAGAATCGCACCCGGCTTAATGACGGCTGCCCAAAACTCTGGTTCTCCCTTGCCTTTACCCATACGGGTTTCCAGCGGGATAGACGTAATCGATTTATGAGGAAACACGCGCACGAAAAGCCTCCCCTCCTCGCGGAGGTATTGCTGAGCCGCAACGCGGCCAGCTTCGATCGTCGCAGCAGCGAGCCAACCTGGCTGTTCGGCTTGCAGGCCGAAGTCACCGAAGCAGACGCGATTGCCGCGTGAGGCATCACCTCTTATACGACCTCTTTGGCTTTTTCGGTGCTTGACCCTCTTGGGCATCAGCGCCATCACCATTCTCCTCGTACATGCCTTGGTTGACCCACACTTGAACTCCGATATTGCCCTGCGCCGTGGGAGCCTCGCAGAACCCGTAATCAATTTTGGCCCGCAGTGTCGACAGCGGCACCGACCCAGCGATGCTCTTCTCGCAGCGCGACATTTCCGCACCACCGAGACGACCCGCCAATTGTATTTTCACGCCCTTCGCACCTGCGTCCATCGTTGTATCCATGGCCCGCTTGAGCGTGCGCCGAAAGGCGGCTCGCTTCACAAGTTGGTCGGCGATGTCCTCGGCAATCAGTTGCGCCATGATTTCTGGCCGCGAAACTTCCTCAACTTTTAGATTCACGCGGCGGCCAAGCAGGTCTTGGAGTTCACCCTGCAACCGATCGACCTCCTGTCCCTTGCGACCAATGATCACACCAGGGCGAGCCGAATGAAGAATTACTTTGACTTCGTCACGAGTTCGCTCAATCTCAACTTTTGGGATTGCAGCACCGCGGTATTTTGTTTTCAGGTACTTACGGACCTTGAAGTCCTCAAGGAGCAGATGTCGAAACTCTTTTTTGGACGCATACCAACGACTCTTCCACGGCTCGGTAATGCCGGTACGAAATCCGATTGGATTGACTTTTTGACCCATATGACAAACTGCCTTGTTAGACTGCCCTGTGAGATCGCTGTTGAGTTACTCTTTTATGATGATCGCATCGAGCGCGACCTTGATGTGCGACATGCGTCGCTTGATTCCAAACGCCATGCCCCTGGCTCTCGGACGAATCCGCTTGAACATTGGGCCTTCATCGATCCGGGCATCCACCACAACAAGATCATCGACGTTTGATGCCTGCTGGTGTTCGGCATTGCCGAGGGCACTCTGAATGACTTTTTCCAGCATCCTCGCTCCCCGGTGGGGCTGAAACTTTAAGATGTCAAGCGCCTCATCGGCAAACTTGCCACGCACAAGATTTGCCAGCGCTCGCACTTTGCGAGCACCAATCCGGGCGTATTTGTGAGTGGCTGTATAGGGCATTGACAATTTCTCGCTACTGAATGTGTTGGCTTTGCTTGGTTGTGCTATGAATGAATTGGCTTAGTTTTTCGCCGCTGGTGCGGAAGATTCCTTCACCTTGCCGCCGTGGCCGCGGAATGTCCGCGTTGGTGAAAATTCACCTAACTTATGTCCGACCATGTCTTCTGTAACAAACACCTTAAGGTGCTGTTTGCCGTTATGAACCATGAATGTTAAACCGATGAACTCTGGCACAACCGTGCACGATCGGGCCCATGTTTTGATCGGGTCTCGCTTACCGGAGGAAAGCTGCGACTCCACCTTTTCAAACAGGCGAGGATCGATAAACGGACCTTTTTTAGAACTGCGTCCCATGAATATTGCAGGCCCACAGGCCTGTTCTCTACTTGTCTTTGGTTACTTAATTTTCAATTGGCCGTAGCGACGGCTCTTGCGACGACGAATGATAGCGGTGCTCGATGCCTTGCCTGGCTTGCGGGTACCGCCGCCTTTGGCACTCTTTCCTGTCGGACTGACTGGATGACGGCCGCCCTTGGTTCGGCCCTCACCACCACCGTGCGGATGATCGATCGGATTCATGGCCGTTCCGCGAACGGTGGGACGCACGCCCATCCAGCGATTGCGACCGGCCTTCCCAATCACAACATTCATGTGCTCTGAATTACCGATAGCACCGATCGTGGCTCGACAGGCGGCCGGCACTCGGCGAATTTCACCCGACGGGAGCGTGATCTGCGCCCACTGCGCTTCGCGGGCGACAAGCACAGCCGACGAGCCAGCAGAGCGGCACAGTCGACCGCCGCGACCGGCCTGTAATTCAATATTATGAATCTGCATGCCCAGCGGAATCGCTGACATCGGCAAGCAGTTACCAACTTCCGGAACGGCTGTTTCACCACTTTGCACCGTCGCACCGGCCTTGAGGCCCTCGGGAGCAAGTATGAAACGCTTCTCACCGTCGGCGTAATGCACCAAGGCCACACGGCAGGTGCGATTGGGATCGTACTGGATCGAATCAATCAACCCCGCCACGCCATCTTTGTTGCGACGAAAATCGATCAAGCGATAGTGCTGCTTGTGACCACCGCCGCGATGCCGGGAGGTAATCACTCCTTGATTGTTGCGGCCGCCTGTCTTCGCTTTGCGAACACGGAGTTGCTTCGGTACCGACGCATCGCGTGTCAATTCTTTGAAATCACAGACGCTCGCATTGCGGCGGCCGGGACTTGTCGGGTTGTAGGTTCGAATGCCCATGGCAGTCTTTTCTTTTCGTTCTTTAGAACAGGTTGATCTTAAAATCTGGCTTGAGCGTCACGATCGCTTTTTTCCAAGCCTTTGTGCTTGTGCGTCGGGTTCGGCTCCGCCGCATCTTGCCGGCGCGATTCTGAACGGCGACCTTTTCAACTTCAACGTTAAAAAGCTCCTCGATGGCGCGACGAATATCAGTCTTGTTGGCCTCGGTCACCACTTCGAATGTGTAGGCATTGTGACGATTGGCGCGATGCATTCCCTTTTCCGTTACCATGGGCCGAATGATCACCTGATGGGGCGTCAGCCGTGGGGAGAAATGCGGTGCTGGAGGGACTGGAACAGACATTGCTTATTTCTTTCCTTCGGTCGTTTTGCTTCCCGAACCGACGATCGACTTCGCACTTTTTGGTTTTGGTGCCGGAACTTTTACAGGGGCTTTTTTTCCACGCGGACGCGTTGTCAGAGCAGTCGCTGACTTTGCACCAACCACCACTGGCTTGGCTCGCGAAGAAACAGTGGCACGAAAAGCATCGATGGCAGCAGTGGTCATCAGAATCTTGCGGGGCCTTAAAATCGAGTAGGCATTCAACTCACCGACCGGTGACACGGAGACACCAGCGATGTTCCGGGCACTCTTCCATAAATTTTCGTCGTGCTTGTCTGGCGAAACCAGCACAGTGTGCTGATCAAGACCTAGAACACTGAGCAACTTGGCAATCACTGAGGTTCGCGGAGCGGCAAATGGCAACTGGTCAACAAGCCTGATTTCATCGTCGGCAAGCCGGGCCGCAAGTGCCATGCGAGTGGCCGTTCGCAATGCCTTCTTAGGCATTCTCCAACCAAAGTCACGGGGCTTTTTGGCAAAGATGTGACCGCCGCCACGACGGGTACCGCTGCGACGACCTCCGGCACGGGCATTGCCCGTACCCTTTTGCTTGTAGAGTTTCTTGGTTGAGCCAGCCACCTCACCGCGAGTCTTGGTGCGCATCGTGCCCTGCCGCAGATTGGCCTGATACATCACAACAGCGTCGTGCAGCAACTGCTTGCTGATCGTGGGCGCCAGTTCAGCGGGATCAATGTCGTAAGAACCAACCTGCTTACCCGAGATGTCATAGACGGCAAGATTCACTTGGCACCCGCCTTCTTCTTGGCCGCAGTGGCTGGCGCGGTGCCGGTTCTGCGTACCATGTTTGTTTGTCGCACTGTTACATAGCTGCCGTTAGGGCCGGCAATCGCACCCCGCACCAACAAAAGATTGTGCTCTCGATCAATCCGCACCAGTTTGAGATTTCGCATGGTCGATTGTTCGTTCCCAAATCGACCAGCCATCCGCTTGCCTTTGAACACACGCCCTGGCGATGTATTCATACCGGTTCCGCCTTGATGACGGTGCACCTTTTTGACACCGTGAGATGCTCGTTGGCCGTGAAAGCCATGGCGTTTCATGACGCCTGCAGTACCGCGCCCCTTGCTCGTGCCAGTGACATCGACGGTGTTGACGCCCTCAAAAATATCGACTGTCAGCACCTGCCCAACAGTGGCCCCATCAAAAATACCTCGCAACTCACTGACAAAACGCTGCGGCTCACAATCGGGCTTGGCCAGGAGCGCCACGCCCCCTTCTGCCAAACGCTTACTGCGCTTACTATCGAGTTTAGCAACTTGCCCACGCACTGAGCGACTTGCCAGCCGACGGGGCTTGTCGAGAAACCCAATCTGTACAGCTGAATAACCGTCGCGATCGACCGTCCGCACCATCGTGACCGGACATGGACCAGCTTCGATCACCGTGACTGGAATAGCGGTGCCGTCGGCATCAAAAACTTGAGTCATCCCAACCTTACGGCCGAGGAGGCCTTTGCGACCAGGAAGTTCGCGGCCGGTCACTTTTTGTAGCGCCATATTCATCGCTTTGAAAGAAAATTCTGCATGGGCCAACTGCATCGAAACAGTCACACAGAATGAGTCTTATCATCACGCTCGAAGCCGTTTGGCTGCGGGAGTACCAAGGCAAAAACCGCCTAAGCCTTACCCGCAACGCCGTCCAAGCATGCTTTTTTGTGCGCTCCTAAAAAATAAAAATGAACACTAAAGTAATAACTACTGCTCCTTCGCAGAACTACCGCGAAGAAGCCTTGATCTTGATATCAACGCCGGCCGGCAGGCTCAGTTTATTGAGTGCCTCGATCGTCTTGGCCGTTGCCTGAACAATGTCAATGACTCGCTTATGAGTGCGGATTTCGTATTGTTGTCGAGCTTTTTTATCGACGTGCGGGCTCGAAAGCACCGTGTATCGCTCAATTCTCGTGGGTAACGGAATTGGCCCATGAACTTCGGAGTTTGTGCGTTTGGCCGTATCGACGATTTCCGCTGCGCTCTGATCGAGCACTGCGTGGTCGTAGGCCTCCATGCGGATACGAATAATTTCTTGTGTTGGACCAGCCACGGCAAAACTCCATCAACAAAACAAAATGAGCTGAACTCTTTCTCGGTATCCATTGGTCCGCAGGTTCACTTGTTCTGTGCCACTATCAGGCACCGAAGCCAAGAAAACCCTGTGGGACCGAAGAAAGCCTCCGAAAAGGCTCTTTTCCGCGACTTCTTCCGACGGCGTTCACACGCATCGCGGAATACTGCGGATGGAGCGACAAATCTAAGAATAGCAACGACCTGTGTCAACAGGCTGCGTTTCTGCCGCATTCCACGCAAAGAAACGCTGGCAAAACGTGTGCTGCCTGCTAAAACCGCCCAGCCGCTGGGCCCCGGCACGCATCCTCTCGCAGCACACGGGACGCTGCTTCCACCCTACAAATTCCGGTGAATTGCACCCATGCCTTGTCCCTCTTTGATATTCAAACAAACGCTTCGGAGATCTCTGCCGAGGCGGGGCCGTATTTCAGCGGGGCCATCGTAAAACTTGCCCGCCCTTGGCTGACGCTGCGGACGGCCGCCGAATAGCCAAACATGCTGCTCAAAGGGGCCTCTGCATCGAGGACCGTAATGCTCCCTCGCAACGATGTGTTGGTGATAATCGCCCTCCGCTGCTGCAGGTCGTTGATCACATCGCCCAAATGCTCTTCTGGCACGGTTACCTCCACTTTCATCACCGGTTCTAAAAGCACCGTGCCGGCGGCAATGAGCATTTTTTCGATCGCATCGGCAGCGGCAATCCGAATCGCTATGTCAGAAGGTGGGGGCTCGGGTAACGGACTCTCAAGCACGACAATCCGCACGGCCCATAGAGGACAGCTCTTCAAGCCACCTCGCTCAGCCGATTCTCTCACGGCAGTCGTCATTGTCTCGGCAATCGCAGCCACCCCCTCATGCTCGGAAAACCAGCCCTGCTCCACCTGCACTCCAACCTGATCGGCAATCAACTCAGCGCGAATATTGACAGTGGCAACAAGCATTTGCCCGGCCACCTGTCGGTTGGCATGGCCCGTTGCCTGTACGGCTTTTGCCAGCGTCTCTTTGTAGCTCACGCGCGGCTTGTGAACGCGACAATGCAGATTGAATTCGCGATCGAGCCGGTGGCGAATCACTTCCAGATGAAGCTCTCCCATACCGGAGATCAGCGTCTGCCCCGAATCTTCGCTTTCGCTGGCGCGAAATGTCGGATCCTGTCGCTTCATCATCTCAAGCGCTTCAGAAAGCTTCTTCCGCTCGAGACTTGTTTCTGGCTCAATCGCCATCGAAATCACTGTCTCGGGAAATTGAATGGTCTCTAGCAGAATCGGCTCCGTACCATCGCACAAAGTATCCCCCGTAATGCTTGCCCTGGGCCCGATCACACCAACAATATCTCCTGCCTCGCACGACTCGACCTGTTCGCGGCGGTCAGCTTGCAAGTGCCAGAGCTGCGCAATGTTTTCCTTTTTTTGCCGAGCCGGATTCCAGGCCCGACTGCCCGCTTTCAGCGTTCCCGAATAGACCCGCACATAATAGAGATCGCCATGTTTATCGGCGACGATCTTGAAGACCAGACCGCAGAAGGGAGCCTTTGGATCGGGCTTTCGCTCAACGTGCGTCGGAACTTTCTTGGAAGGATCGAGGCCTTCCACTGGCCGCACATCTGCTGGACTCGGCAGATACGCAGCCACAGCGTCGAGCAACGGTTGCATGCCAATGCAATCGAGCGCCGAGCCAGCAAACACTGGCACAATCTGGCGAGCAATGGTTGCCTGACGAATCACCTTTCGCATCAATTCAACGGGAATCGTTTCCTCGGCGAGCGCCAGTTCGGCGACTTCATCGGAGAAATCAAAGAGCGTTGAAATCAGATGCTCGCGATATTCCGCGACAACTTCAGTCATCTCCTCCGGGATCGCAGATTTTGTCACAGCGGCCAGTGCGGCCCCACCGGCAAGGGCCTCTTCCTTTGGTGGAAACGTCAGCAATTGCATCTCCACCAAATCAATGAGCCCGCGAAAAGGATTTTTGATATGCGGCGGGCCGAGTCCCACGGGCAAATGGAGCACAAGCGGCCGAGCGATCAAGCGATTTTTGATCTGGTCGACGGTGCCAAAAAAGTCGGCCCCTTCGCGGTCGAGTTTGTTGATGAGTGCGATTCTTGGCACACCATATTTATCCGCTTGACGCCAGACCGCTTCGCTCTGGGCTTCAACGCCTTCGCGGGCCGAAAACACGACGACCGCCCCGTCAAGAACCCGCAAGCTGCGCTCGACCTCGGCTGTGAAATCGACGTGGCCGGGCGTGTCGATCAAGTTGACGGTCACAGCGTGCCAACGAAAAGTCACTGCGACTGAATAGATTGTGATGCCCCGCTCCTGCTCCTCAGGATCGAAGTCAGTGATGGTTGTGCCGCGATCGACCTCGCCGAGTCGGTGGCTTGTTTTTGTGAAAAAAAGCATCCGCTCAGTGAGCGTTGTCTTACCGGCATCAATGTGGGCAACAATGCCGATATTGCGAATATTCTCCAGCCGACTCGCCATCTCTATAGTTTGCTCCGAGTTGTTACATTTTTGTGACGGTGCCAATGCCAAGGAGTTCAAGGCCTTTGCGAAGGATGCGGCCTGTCATATCGCACAAGGCAAGGCGAGTGACCCGCGTCTGGCCCTCGGCTTTGAGCACGGGCAACGCATCGTAAAATGTCGAATAGGAACCGGCTAGATCGTACATCGCGGCCGTCAGCAGATTGGGCCGGTAGTCCGCTTCGACGTCTTCCAAAGCCTCGCCAAAACGCACCAGCTCTAACGCCAGAGCTCGTTCGCGGGGATCGACTAGGTGCACTACGGTTGTTTCCCGCCGCACAGTCTCGCGGTCGATGCCCGCACGAGAAAAAATGCCTTCCACCCGAGCCACCGCATACTGCATGTAGGCCGCGGTGTTGCCGGTGAGTTGCAACATCTTGTCAAAGCTAAACGTGGAATCAGTCGTACGGTTTTGCGAGAGATCGGCATACTTGATCGCACCAATGCCAACCGTTTCAGCAATCTGCCGCCGATCGGTCTCGCTCCAGCCCCCGGCACTGCGATCCCCCTCGCCGTTGGCGACGATCTGGGCCGCCCGCTCAACTCCCTCATCGAGCAGGGATTCCAGACCGACGGTATCGCCAGCCCGCGTTTTAAAAGGCCGACCGTCTTCGCCCAACACGGTGCCAAAGGCGATGTGCACAAGCTTCAATCGTTCCGTTCGTTCGGGGTTGCCGCAGCCCCAGAGCTTGGCCGTGGCAAAAAGTTGCTCAAAGTGCTGACTCTGCCGATGATCGACGACATAGAGAATCTGGTCGGGTTGCCAATGTTCAATCCGCCACTGAATCGTGGCTAAGTCAGTCGTTGCGTAGAGGAAAGCACCGTCTGCCTTACGAATTAACAGCGGCGCCTCGTACCCTGCCAGAAAGACGGCCGTGGCACCGCGACTCTTCTTTGCCAATCCCATTCCCACCAGATCGTCGACAACAGCAGCCAGGTGCGGCTGATAAAAGCTCTCGCCCAGCGTGTGGTCAAACGATACACCCAGGCGGCTGTAAATCCGCTCAATTTCCTCGCGACAAGCCGGCATGAATCGCTCCCAGAGCGACACATTTTCTGGGTCCCCCTCATGCAGCTTGACCGTTTCAGCCATGACCGCCGCGGCCACGGCCGGATACGTGGCCATCAAAGCCGCTGCCTGAGGATCTTCGGCAAGTTCCTCGGGCTTTGCGTCGGCCAATTTTCGCACAAGGCGATAAAGGCGGCCCAACTCAGCCGTCGGTGCAACAGCAAATCGCTCCTTGTCGCAGAGGTGCTTAAAGCCCCAGAGGATCATGCCAAACTGCGTGCCCCAGTCTCCCAGATGGTTGTCGGTGATGATCGAGTGGCCGCGAAAAGCCAGAATCTTTGCCAACGCGTCGCCGATCACCGTTGAACGAATGTGGCCGACATGCATCGGCTTGGCAACATTGGGTGAGCTGTAATCAATGACGATCGTCTGCGGAATGTCGACCGGAGCAACGCCCATTCGCGAATCAGCAAGCGCAAGCACAATTGCGTGGGCGAGTGCCTCGCTGCGAACGCGGAGATTGATAAACCCCGGCCCGACTGGCTCAGTCGGTTTTTCAAATAGCTCGCTCAAGCCGGGCACGCCGTTGAGTCGGCTGATGATCTCGGCAGCAACATCGCGAGGCTTTTGTCCCGCTCGCTTTGCCAACGCCATCGCCATCGTGCCGGAATAGTCACCAAACTTTGCATCGGCTGTCTCGCGAACCTGCTCGACCAGTCCGGGAATTTCCTCTGGGCCTATCGCCACCACGCCGTCGGCCGACAGCCGCTCTAAGGCGGCAGCAAAGAACTGCCGTGCCTGGCTGCGAAAATTGACCGACTGGCCCTTGTGCCTCTCCAGAATCTGGGGGCCTTCACCCGACACCTGGTCACTCATCACTCGGCAGCCTCAACGACGGGCAGGGCCACCATCCTCGCGTCGCTCCAGAGTTGCTCCAGATCCCAGTAGTCACGCGAATCCGCATCGAAGAGATGCACGACCACATCGCCGTAGTCGAGCACGATCCAGCGACCGTCCTCGTAGCCCTCGATTCCCCGCCTTACATCGTGCATGTCTTTCTTAAGCACACTTGCAATTTCATCGGATATGGCGTGGAGTTGCCGGCGACTGGTGCCAGTGACAATTACGAAATAATCAAAGAGCTGCGTCAGACCGCGGAGGTCTAGCAGATGCACATTGGTACCACGCATCTCTTCGGCCACACGAGCGGCGGCTGTCGCCCGCTCTAAGGCGGTGCCGAGGAGGCGGTCGGCCGGGCTTGCGGTTTGTCTGGCCGTCGCGCTCGAGGGTTTGTCAGCAATGCTCACGTGGTTTGTTGTCGTTCTGTTGATAGGTATCGGATTGGAACGGGTGACACTCAATAGGTGACACTAAACGAATGTGACAGCAGACGATATGAGTACTTACTCAGATCGGGTCCCCCCAAGAGTCTACTCGCTCGGTAGGCCTCTGTTCAAAGGACCGGGTCTCCTTGGGCGGCAAGCGACCTGCCAACCGCCTGCCATGCGTCTATCGCGCGAGAAAGACCGGCTGGCAAACTGCTCGCCAAGGCTACCGCGCGCAGGCCCGTTCGGCGGCCAAGGCAATGCCTGTCAGAACTAGGTCGGGGAGATCGATCGCGCCCGGCAAAACATCACGCACCGCCCCGCGCCAGCCACCGGTGAGAATCACTTCCGCCTCACCGTGAAAGGCTCTTTGGGCTTCTAAAACCAATTTTATAATGGCCCCCTGCATGCCCCAGCCGATGCCCGCTGCAATTGCACT
The DNA here is from genome assembly GCA_003670865.1 of Planctomycetota bacterium. GTDB lineage: Bacteria > Planctomycetota > Planctomycetia > Pirellulales > UBA1268 > BAIKAL-G1-2R. The sequence continues at coordinate 15,630 of QWQJ01000063.1, forward strand.
TTGTGTCGAACGACCAGGCATCGGCGGCGGGCTACCATGCTCAAGCGACAACACTTCCGGCAATCGGCTCGTGCCCTCGGCCAAGGCTTTTGCCAATAGCGCTGGCCCGGGCAGGATAGCGCCGCCCAAAAACTCACCCTCGGCCGATAGCATGTCCACGGTTGCCGCTGTCCCGCAGTCGACAATGATGGCACTGCGGCCAGCGGACTTCACAAGGCAAGCCGCCGCCGCCGCTGCCAATCGATCGATCCCCACCTTATGCGGCTCGGCCAGCCCGATTGTCAGCGGTAAGTCGGCGTGGCCAATCCGCCGTTGCCGCAGCACACGATGCCGCGTGGCCGACACCTCTGCCAGCGCCGCCTCCAACCGCGTTGCGGCGGCTTCATAAACGCTCGCCACCAGCACCACTGCGGCCCGTGGAGCAACGGCGTTGAGCCATTTTTCCAAGTGGTCGGGACGAAACGTATGGCTGATGAGATCCTGTCTCTTGGCCACAGTGGGCAGAGCTCGCACGATGGGCGCGGTACAGGCGTCGCTGCCAGCCGGGTTTAAAACGGCCAATTTGATCCGCGTGTTGCCAACATCAGCCAGCAAAATGGTGTCGCTGCGGCAGATGGGAGTGCTCGTCATCGAAGGTTCTCCTAGGGGCTCCACATGATACCCATCCGGCCTTACCTCTGAGCGATTCTCAAATGCTTTTTTGGCGATCCAGTTCCGTAACAATTCTGGCCAATAATGTGTTGAGTCCCTGCCCTGTCACCGCACTCACCGCGATCACATCACGGCCGATCTCTTGAGCCAAAATCTCTTGCACGTCCATTGCATCGGGCAGTTCAGACTTGCTGACAACGACAATCTCTGGGCGTTTGCCCAGCCCCTCATCGTAACGCACAAGCTCATCTCGGATCGAACGGTAGTTGGCCAAGGGATCGCTGCCATCGACTGGCTGCGGTTCGACGACATGCACAATCAGTCCGGCCCGCTCCACATGCCGCAAAAATTCGTGTCCCAGCCCAACACCCGCGTGCGCTCCCTCAATCAAGCCGGGTAAATCGGCAAGCACAAAGCTGCGATCGTGCGAAACCGAAACAATGCCAAGCATCGGCGTTTTTGTCGTAAAGGCGTAGTCCGCGATCTCGGGACGGGCGCGGGAAAGCCGCGACAGCAGCGTACTTTTTCCGGCGTTTGGCTTGCCCACCAATCCCACATCGGCAATTACCTTGAGCTCTAAGAGCAGCCGTCGCACCGCTCCCTTCTCCCCTGGCGTGGTCTCGCGTGGGGCGCGGTTGGTGGATGTCTTAAAGTGCACGTTGCCCTTACCGCCCGCCCCTCCCTGTGCCGCAATGATCGACTCTCCCGGTGTGGCCAGATCCTTGAGCACCAGACGCGTCGACTCATCGATCACCATCGTGCCTGGGGGCACGAGCAAAACGATGTCTTGGGCAGCGCGTCCCTGACAATTGCAAGGCCCGCCCGACTGGCCATGCTCGGCCCGCCACTGCCGGCGGTGCGAGAGCGCTGCGAGTGAATCAACGCCTGCTTGGGCACAAAGAATCACACTGCCGCCATGGCCACCGTCACCACCGTCCGGACCGCCCCTGGGGACATATTTTTCGCGCCGGAAACTGGAGCTTCCACGGCCGCCATTGCCAGCAGCAACTTCGATGTGCACGCGATCAACAAACACGCTGAATGCCTCAACCGTTTCGCAACGGACAGGAGCAGGACCTTTTGCTCCGAAAAACAATCCGCTGGAAACTTACGGTTCCGCGTGGCTTAGACCCCGGAAAACACATTCACTCGACGCCCCTCGCGATCGAAGGCAACCACGCCGTCGACGAGAGCAAAGAGGGTGTAGTCGGTGCCCATGCCTACATTTTTTCCGGGGTGAAACTTTGTTCCCACCTGCCGAACGAGAATGTTGCCAGCTCCCACTTTTTCGCCACCAAACTTCTTAACGCCGCGCCGCTGGCCATTTGAATCGCGACCGTTGCGACTTGATCCCTGACCTTTTTTATGTGCCATAGCAATGCTCCCAGAGGACGTTATGAGTGGACTGTGTGCGAGTGATTTCCGATCCTAACAGGCAATTGGCCCCTCGGCTAGAGGTGGCCGTTGTCGTCCTTAGCAACTCCCTTCGGACCATAGACCTACAGATCAATTCGGTCCGTTTACACCTACAGGCCACTACCATCATTTTCGTACCGAAAAATCCAGGAGTGGTCAATGCCTTCGTGCTCAGATGTGGCTGCAGCGTAGAGGGTGGGGCCTTTGGGGCCAAAGAGCCCCTCCAGCATTTGATTGCGGAGCTTGGGGGTAGACTCGGCGTCGATCACGTCTTGGAGTCCAGCAAATGCCGCTCGGGGACTACCCGCCGTGATCGCCTTCCAGTCGGCATCGATTGTCTTGATCATGGCAAACGTTCTGGCAATTGCGATGTCTTTGGCCAGTGCGTCGAGGCGCCGGGCGTCCCTTCCAAAAAGCTGCTCGGCAAGACTCCTTCGCTGGGCCGTGTCTGCGATTGCATCGATGGCTTTGCACACATCCGCCAACGATTTCAAAGGCTTTGCCTTGAGGGCTTCTTTAGAAAGCCCGACACGCGTCATCCCAGCCATGCGGACAGCTTCAAGCTCGGCGTCGAGCGGTTCAGAAAGAGCCTGAAGAAGTGCCTTGAGGGACGCGACACCCAGATCACCAAAGAGAGTCTGCATCACCGGGCCTCTCTGGGCCGGGTCTTTTAATGCCAGCACCGCCCGCAATACTTTTTCGAAGGGGGCCAGTTTCGAACCCGGGATTTCCAGTAGATCGCTCCACTGCAGACCGAGTTGGTCGAGGGCTGCAACTGGATTGGATTTTAGCAGAGGCGGCCGACTCATCGCCTCGATCAATCGCGTGCCCATCGTGATCCGTTCGAAGAGTCCGGCGTATCCGACGCTCATCTCTTGAGCCCCAGCGTTTGCGTCACCCGGTCGCCAGAAGTCCAGCCTCAGGCACTCAAGCGTCTGTTCCATGCTGGCCCCCACGGGCTCCTGCTTGGCAAATGAAGCCCCGGCTTTGGCCCGAAATCGCATGGAATTGGTGAGGCCCGTCACAAAAATTGAAAAGAAATCTATCCGCGGATCGACATCCTCCCAGATCGCCACTCCCCAGCGTTCCTCTCCCGGCGCAATCTCCTTGCTCGCCATGCGGGCGCTATCGAAGAGTTCTCGAGCCTGATCCTCACGCTGACGGATTGAATCCATGGCGCTTGGCACAACTCGATCGAGGTATGCCAAGCCCGTTACCATGCCTTCGTCATCGTTGAACGCTTCGAGACCCTCAAGGACAAAATGAGGCAGGAACAGCACTGGCTTTTCAAAGACTTCGGTCGTCCGCTTGGTGGGATCCGTTTTGTCGATCACCGTGCGTCGACCGCCAGTGTTCTTGACGCGATAGATCAGATACCAGACTCGCTTCCGCTTCATCTTTTTGCCGTCCACTGGTACATCGATATCAATCGTGCGTGGCGACTTATAGGCAAACTCAAGACACCAGACATCGGGCAGGTATTCACGATTTTTCGCCCGCTCAACAAGGGTTGTATTGGGGGAGGCTTCTTGCGGCGTCCAGATTCGATCGGCCCGGCCTTTTGTTACCTCCAGCAGGTCGCTGCGGATTTCCGTGTCATCGCCAGAAGTGTCCGACGGAATGACTGTCAGTACGCCCGGGGAGAGTTTGCGAAAGCCACTTTCAGCAGCCTCTGCGGTGCTGCCGTCCGGCCAAAGGTCGCCTAAGCCGCCAGCGGTCACCGCAAGGATTGTCGCAAAAACGAGGACGCTTTGCCCCAATGGCCAGAGGTCTTTCTCTCGGCCAGCAACCATCCCACAGGGCAGCCCGGCATTGAGATCAATGTGATGTGCCACCACGAAAATGCCCTTTGACAAAGAGAAAATGTCTTTGAAACGACTCATAGAGCCTACAAAAAATGCCGTTTTCCTGCTCAAAAACCGCTTCCCAAGCCTACTCCGCAAAAACCACCGAGGCCCATTTGCTTCCCTAGACTCCCCAAAGCATAGTTTCGGAAATGTCGTTTCAAAACGGGAATATTGGCCTACACAGCGTTGGGCAGTCGAAAGACACTCTGGACCATTCCTCTTTTGCAATGACAGTCTGATTCAACACCGAGACCCTCGCTCTCAATCATCGCCACTTTGTGCCCGCGAACATCATGCTTCAGAAGAATCGCCTGCAACCGCCACGCTCCTCCAAAGCCGACCCGATCCGGGCCGACCTCGCTTCTAGCGACGTGATTGCTGCTGGTTCAGCGGTCCAGACAGACTGTGTTGTTAGCTCCGCTAGAAGTCGCAATCGCCTCTTTGTTTCGGCCGAAGACTTTGACTGCACGGGGATTCTTACTGGGATCGATCCGTGCGAATCGAACTACTGGTGGATGCCCGAATTGTACGGGCCGGAAAACGCCGTGGCTGGCGTTGCAAGTGGCTCACTAAAAACAGTCGGCAGCCAACTTGAGACGGCCCTGCGGGGACCAAGTCACGCCGCACTGCCCAACCGCTCTCGCACACCGACGGCGGCTTGATCGACTTCCGCCGCGAGGGCCGCGTAGTCTTCAGCGCCGTGTGATTGCGGAGCGTAATCAAAGATCGATTGTCCGAAACTCGGGGCTTCTGCCAACCGAATGTTGCGGCGGATTTTTGCCGAAAAGACTTTTGCGCCGCCCCACGCCGGGTGCCGCGACTCACTCGCTGCAAAAAACTCTTGCACATCGTGGCCGACTTCGCTGGCCAATCGCGTGCCCGCCTCATACATGCAGAGTGCCACACCCAAGAGCCGCAGCCGTGGATTGACTCGCTCCGAGACCAGTTCGATTGTTTCTAGGAGCTTGCTGAGGCCGTGAAGAGCGAGGAAGTGAGGCTGCAAAGGCAGCAGCACCTCATCGACGGCAGCCATCGCGTTGAGCGATAAGAGCCCCAGTGACGGTGGGCAATCAATGATCATGTAGTCGAAGTTAGAGCCGACATCCGCAGCACCGCAGCAGCGAGGATCAGCATGGATGCGATCCTTCAAAATGGCCTCTCGCCCCGTCTTCGCCGTCAAAGCAACCTCAACAGCGGAAAGATCAATATGCGATGGCACGACGCAGAGATTCGCGCTGGCCTGAACATAGGCTGCGGCCAGTGATTGCCCCGAGACAAGCACATCGTACGCCGAGATTGCCGCAGCACTCGGAATCACGCCGACGTGCAGCGTGGCATGTGCCTGCGGATCCAGATCGACGAGGCAGACCTTTCGCCCAGCTCGCGCCAGGCCTACCGCCAAGTTCACAGCCGTCGTTGTTTTGCCGACGCCGCCTTTTTGATTTGCCACGGCAATCGATCGCATGAAGCCCAGCGGCATGAAACAAACCTTGCTTGTGAGGGGGTCTTTCGTTTTTGAAACTACTTTTTTAGAAAAAGAACCGGCCCGGTCTGCTGCCTCGACGCGGCGGTCTGGCAGGATAGGCTTCCCCGTTCAGCCGCAATAGAGCGGTTTGCTCACGGAAACACGACTGGGTTCTCATTCGAACTTTTGACCTCTCAGCAGTTTCCTAGAGCCCCCTCCCTGTCGTCCCTTTCTCCGTCGCCTCATTGACCCACTTCTTGAGTCCCGCTCCGATCCGCCCCAAGCCAACTCGCCCAGGTTGCCCCACCACTGTCAGCGATCCACCTGCCGCACCAAAGTCAATCGCCAATGTCGTCGATTCGGCGATCACTCCAGCAGGGGCAAAAAAAACAAACGCCACGTCCCACGCGTCGGCTGGAATCGGTCCCGACAGACCGTCCCAGTTGAAGTTGGCGTCCTCGACAAGCCCGCGTCGCAGATGCACAAGGCCGCCTGCCTGCGAGATGTCAAACCGTTCAACAGCCGCCACATTGCCAGTTCGGCCACCTTGGAGCGTCCAGAGTTCGACGCGCGGGGCTGTGGAAATTCGCTCGGCTTGAGTCGCTCCGTAAAACACCAAGCAACGCCGCGTTTGCCCCCACTGAAACCAGACCCCAACTGCCGCTAAAGCCAAGCCCAATCCAACCAAGCCCACCACCAACCACATGCCGCGGCGATCGTGGCTCGGTGATGAAATGGCAGCGGGGCCGGGGTTGTTTACCATGTTCTATTTCCTAGTTTTGTTTTTCGTAGGCCAAAGAGGCTGCCGGTCTGGCAATGTATACTCCAACCACTCAGAATTGGTGGCGGGATGTCCGACTGTTGTGATGTCCGACACCCTTCTTGATCTGTGATGCCAGGAGCCCTGCGGATGCCCAACGTATTCGACCCCTATCGCGATGCACTCGTCGTTGAAAACCAGACCGTCTGGGCCGAAGATTATGAAGACTGGTCGCGTTCCGACAAACTGCGAGCCGAAGTCCTGCTCCACGCCAGCCCGCGTGAAGCGGTTGAACTCGATTACCTCCGTCAACACACTGGCTTTGCCCGAATCATCACCGTCACGCCCACCGATCTTGCCAGGGTCGGCGTAGCCTGACGATCGCCGCCTGACGTGCCCGATGTGGCTTACGTTTTTTAGCCAATTTCTGCGAACTCGTTTGTGACCCCTCCTACTGTTTCATCTTCTTCTCGTAGCATTCGCGTTCGTCTCGCAGGCGATGCCGCCGATCGCTCATACACTGTTGTGATTGGTTCAGGCGTGCTGGGTGGCCTGGGCGCGGCGATCCATTCGCGGCCAACGGATTCGGTTAACGCCAGCCGCGCGATCATCGTGGCCGATTCTGCCGTGCTTGTCTCGCACGCTGCTGCTGCCGAAGCCTCCCTGCAGGCTGCCGGCATCGACACTCAGACCCTGACCGTCTTGGCGGGCGAATCTGCAAAATCAGTGACCGAAGCGGCGCGGCTGTGGAGTGAACTGGCTCACCTCGCCGCTGATCGCCACACGCACATTGTTGCCGTCGGGGGAGGCGTTGTCGGAGATTTAACCGGCTTTGTGGCAGCAACATTTGCTCGCGGGCTACCTTTTTGGCAGGTGCCGACAACGCTTATGGCTCAAGTCGACAGTGCCGTTGGTGGAAAAACGGGAATCAATCTGGACGCTGGCAAAAATCTTGTTGGTGCATTCTGGCAACCACTGGGGGTTGTGGCCGACGTCAATACGCTGGCGACACTTCCTGAACGCGAGTTTAAAAGCGGACTCGCCGAAGTGGTTAAATACGGCATGATTCTCGACGCTCAATTTTTTGGGTGGCTGGAGACCAACGCCCACTCTGTGATGGCTCGTGATCCCGCAGCTATTCTTTATGTGGTTGAGCGTTCGGTTGCCTTAAAAGCCGATGTTGTCGAGCGAGACGAGCACGAACGATCGGGACTCCGCGCCGTGCTCAATTATGGCCACACATTTGCCCACGCTTTTGAAACAACAGCGGGCTACGGCGTACTTTTACACGGCGAAGCCGTGGCAATCGGCATGGCGTGCGCTGCTCGATTGGCGATGGAACTGGGCCACATTGGGGCCGACATTGTGGCCCGACAGGATCGGTTACTGGAATCGCTGGGGCTACCGCTCAGGGCACCTTGTCTCCGCCATACTCCGGCTGAAAAGCTTCTTGCCGTGATGGCCCGCGACAAAAAAGCTGTGGCAGGTCGACTCAATTTTGTGCTTCCCGAACGGCTTGGGCATGTAGGGTTGGTGGGGGGCATCGACCCATCACTTGTCTGCCGCGTACTGATGCAATCGTTGTTGTCCGACTGCCCTGCGTAAAATGACGGCTTTTGTCCAGTGGGCTAAGCCTGACGAGGGCATTGGCCGCCTAAAACCAGTTGTGCATGGTAGGTCGTGCCTGCGACGCCCCTTCCGGCTATACTATTGTGGTGCTTCAGGCGTGCGTGTGGGCTACGCTCGCCTGGCGGGGAACAAGAGTGAACTTCATCAACTCAACAACGATATTTTTACCGCCTAGGCCCAATATAGGCCGACGATTCGTTGGGTTTCGTGCCTTGACTGCCCGGGGCCACAGGTATTTTTTTGTCTGGGCCACTGCCACCGTGATTGTAGCCTTGCACCTGTTGCATGCCCCTTACGCGTGGGCGGTTGTGGGCAGCGATTCTGGATCAAACATATTCAATGGCGTGTATGTCAACGATCTGATCGGTGCCAACGCATTTTACTCGATGGGATTTACTGGCAGCCGGGCGATCGTTGCCAATATTGAAGCGGGCGCGATCTGGAACGGACATCAGTCACTGACGGGTCGCGTCTCACAGTTTATCGCCGACCCTGCGATCCTTGCGGCCACCGGCCCAGCCCAGACACAACTCGGCCAATTCGATTGGCATGCCACGATGGTTGGCCAAGCCATCGGCGGCACGGGGCAATACACCTATCAAGTTGGCATCGCCCCGACAGCGCAGCTTTGGTCGGGTTCTATTGCCACAGCGTGGAATGCCACTCCGGGAGAGGACTATTCAGGCTCATTTGAAATCACCGACCAGAGCTTTCTCTATGCCTACACCCAATCGATGCGAACCGGCATCGTCACCAGCACAACGACCCTGAAGGCGGCGGTCATCAATAATAGCTGGGGCTTTGACGACTCTGCGGGAAGAGTTGCCGAAACGATCGCCCTGGATGCGCTGATCAAAGAAAATAATGTTCTGGCGACATTTGCTGCTGGTAATTCCGGCCCGACTGCCAACACCGTCGGCGGCCCGGGCTCTGGATACAACGGCATGGCCGTGGCCGCGATGACCGGCGACACTCTCTTGCCCCCCTACTCGCAAGTGGCATCTTTCTCCAGTCGCGGCCCAGGTGACTTCTACAATCCGGCCACGGGAATCACCATTTCGGGCGTGCGGCCTACCGTCGATATTGCAGCACCGGGCGACTATTTGACGCTTGCCTTTTATGGCGGATTGACCGGCGGTCATGTCTCCGGAACCGATCCAACCAATGCAGCAAATGGAGAGTATCTTGATCAGTATTACATTCCCGGTATGGCGGGCA
>QWQJ01000126.1 GCA_003670865.1 Planctomycetota bacterium
CGTCGAATATGCGCTAGGCCTCGTCCCATCGCAGAAAAATATTGAGTGCTCTCGGCTCACGCCTGAGCAGGCTAAAGGTGCGACCATCAAGATGGAGAAGGAGGGAGGAGCCACGGCGTGGGTTGTTCGCGACTCTCGCGGCGAGGTACTGCGGGCGTTTGCCGACACAAACGCCGATCGTGTTGTCGACCGCTGGAGCTACTACAAAGACGGTGTTGAGGTCTACCGCGACATCGATTCCAATCACAACTCCAAGGCGGATCAGGCGCGTTGGTTTCATTCTGCCGGTAGTCGCTGGGGTGTCGACGACGACGGAAACGGTTCGGTTGATTCGTGGAAAGTGATCTCGGCCGAAGAAACGACCGCTGAGATTGTCGAGGCCCTGCGATTGCGCGATGGAGCCATTTTTAATCGCTTGCTGCCGACCAAAGCTGACCTCGAGGCAGCTGGTTTTGAAGGCGAGCGGCTCGCCGAACTCTCAGGGCGTGTGGTGGCTGCCGCTCGCGATTTTGCCCGCTTGGCTGCTGCTCAGAAGCAGTTGGGACCGGAAACCAAATGGAATAACATGCTAGCGCCGCAACCGGGCGTTTTGCCCGCTGGTACCACTGGCATTGGCCAAGATGTGTTCGCGTACGACAATGTGGTGGCGCTGGTCGATACAAGCGTTCGCGATGCGGGTGCAAGAAATGGCCAGGTGTATATCGGGTCTCTGGTGCGATTTGGTGACGCGTGGCGGCCAATCGACTGCCCGCAGGTACCTGGACAAGAGGGAGAGATTTCTGAGCCCATCGGTTTTTTCTCACCCGTTACAGGCCGCGGTGCGTCGGCTGATGCAGCCCCGTCAGAAAGCGAGCGACTCAAGCCGCTACTGGCCAAGCTGCGTGAAATTGAAAATAAAATGACCTCAGCCGATGCGGCCGGCCGCTCTGTTTTGGTACAAGAACAAACAGCGGTCCTAACGCAAGTTGTGGCCACTGCAGAGGCAACAGAGAAGCCGTTCTGGATGAAGCAATTAGCAGAAACTCTGGCCGCGGCAGTGCAAGATGGCACGCTGCCCGAGGGCATTGCCAAGCTCGAACAATTGGCCGACTCTGTTTCAGCCGATGAGCCGCTCGAGGCGTTTGTTGTGTTCCGGTTGGCATCGGCCCGTTATGCCGCCAACATGCAGCAAACGGGGGCCGAAGTCGACAAAGTGCAGGCGGCGTGGCTGGAGGAGTTACGAGAGTTTATTGAAAAACATCCGACGGCCCCTGATGCAGCCGAGGCAATGCTGCAGATGGGCATTGCCGACGAGTTCTCGGGACGCGAAACAGATGCCATCAAACGCTACGGCACGATCCTAAAAGACTTCCCTGATTCTGGCTCGGCAAAGAAAGCCCTTGGGGCCATTCGTCGACTCCAGAGTGTCGGCAAGCCGCTTGCGCTTGCCGGCACATCGCTCGACGGTAAGTCTGTGTCACTTGAATCATTGCGAGGCACGCCCGTGCTGGTCCACTACTGGGCAACCTGGTGTGAACCCTGCAAGGTCGACATCGCTCAGATTCGAGAGCTCTATACAAAATATGGAGCCAAAAAATTTGCTGTCGTTGGTATTACGCTCGATTCTGATAAGTCGCAACTGGCAAAGTTTCTCAAATCCAAACCCATTCCGTGGGTACAGATTCACGAAGCTGGCGGTTTAGATGGCCGTCTTGCGGAAGAACTTGGTGTACTCACCCTGCCGACGATGTTTCTTTTGGACAAAGATGGGACGGTCGTCGATCGCAATCTTTCGATCACCGATTTAGAAAAGAAACTGGACGGACTGCTGAGCGGTCAGCAACCGTAACACAATCGCACTCAAAAACAGGCGATTGCGGCAAAGCATGGGGCGTCATGTGAAGCGTGCCCAAGCCCGTTCTGGCTTCCGGGATCGGATTGGCTTTGCAACAAACCGCTCCTTCTGGCTATGGTCGCGTTTTCCCCAGTCGAAACTAACTCTTGCCCTGGTTGGGTTATCAGGTCTTTGGCTGGCACGCTCCGCGGATAGGCACGATCGCATGGCTTTGAATGCTTTGACAATCAGTCCCCTAATCTGTGCGTTGGGGGCTGTGCAGATTTTTGGCATCGTCGCCGCGAGCATCGCCCGTTTGACAGAAGGCACCAGTCATGAGCGCAGCGGCCAGTGGCTCTGCCTGATCGCATTGGCTGCGGTGGGAATATTCTGCGGGGCGGCGTTACAGTATGGACCCGATGCGGGGGCGGCCTGTGCTGTCACGCTGGCGTTGATGACGATGATCGCTGTTGTCGACTTCCGGTCGGCTGCCTAGCCTGCCCAGGCCCCTCAGCGTGTCGCGTTAATCGTTATTTCCGTTGGAATCGGAAAAAAAACTCCCTCTCGACGTGGACGAACGCCGAATCTCTTTGAGACTGATCTCTCCGAGATTAGGGACCGCTGTTTGGCGGAGACGAGTCGTTACCGCTTCGATTCAAGGAGTCATGCATGTCTATTTCGAGATCGACGTTTCTACTCGCTGTGCTTGTGGCGTCGCTGGTGACGGCTACGAGCCGGGCTGAGGATCTGGCTGGTACCGTGGCCACACATCTGCGCGATTCTGGAGCCCTGTCAGGATACCGCGTCAATGTGAAGTCCAAGTCGGGCACCGTCTGGCTGGAAGGGCAGGTTGGGGGCCAGAAACAGCTCGCATCGGCCGTCAGCATTGCCGAAAATACGGAAGGCGTCGAGCGAGTTGTCAACCGTCTTTCGATTGCCAACCAGACCTCTGCAAAATCATTCGTTGCGTTCAGTCTTCCTGAGTCGGTGCGAGCGTTGATCGGATTGCCGATGCCCGCCGCTCCTGAAAGCATTGACGAGGGCAGCAGTGACGAGAATCAATCGCTCGCTGGCAGAGATGCCGATGAAGAAGCTGCTGAAAATGCCCGCGTCATGCTCCTCGTGAATGAGAGCGAAGACGAAGCGGTCTCCGAGGCAGCCCTCGCCCAGGCCGTGGCACCTGGAGCTAGGCGACAAGCCAAGCCTCAGTCGCAGGCTACTGGCTCGCAGCAGTCTAAGGCGGAATTGCGTGCCGGTGCTCCTCGGCCCCTAGGCATTTCATCTGCGCGCCCAATGCCGCATGCCCCAGACGCCAGCCAGCCGCAGGGGGCAAGATCCAAAGGGCGAAGGCCTCAGACTGTAACTCGCGCTAGCGCCATGGGTGACCCGATGCAACTTCCGGCTCCCGGCGGTCCGGGTAGGTTGGGTGGGTATGAGGGTCGCATGGCAGAGGGCCAAGCCGCTGAAGGTCAAATTGTTCCCGGCTCAATGCGCATGACCGAAGGCCCAGCGGGCGAGGGCTATGCGGGCGGTTCGGTCAGAGCGGATAGTAATCCGGGCATCGGTCGCCCGATGCCAATGGGTTCGGCGGGCGTTGGTATGCCGCCGGTGCCGATGCGCGGCGACGGCCCGAATATGCCAAAATACAGTTGGCCAAGTTATGCAGCGTCCCCCAACTATGCTGCGGTACAGTATCCCACGCAGTATTCGCCAACCGCCTGGCCTTACATCGGCCCGTTCTATCCCTATCCACAGGTTCCGCTGGGATGGAGACGTGTCTCGCTGGAATGGGATGACGGCTGGTGGTTCCTCGATTTCGATGATCGCCACCAGCACTCCCACCATCGCTAAAAGTTTTCCCGAAAGCGTGAGCGAGTCCAGAAAGTTCCCTGAAAACTTTGCCTAAACGGAAAAGTTTGCAAGTTCAGGGGTCGCAATGTCGATACAACCGGTACGGTTTCGTTTCAGGGTTCGCACGAGGAGTTCTTCCATGATAATTCGAGCACGATTTCTCATGACGGCCCTGCTGCTGGCTTGTGCTGCAACTTCGCAGAGCGGTTGCTTCTGGATCATGGCGCAAGGTCCGAATCTCGGCCCCCTTGCCTTTCCCGTCCCTGTGCCTGTTGGTATGCAGAAGAGTAAGGAAGACAAGTTTTGGAACTACGAGCGTTACGAGCGGGCTCCTGTGCTGGGGCCGATTCCCGCCGGTGGGCCCTGCGAAGCGATCGACGAACCGAGCGACGACGAGGTCATGCGGGCCCTGGAAAAAGCCCGGCCGGTCCAAGGCAACTGGCCGTTTCTTTACGAAATTCAGCGAAACCATGTGCGGATCACGAAAGTCAAGATTGCCGACTACATCGATCCGCCTCGCCACTATCCACTTGCCGGCCCAGCCCAGCACCATCACGCTCAATACAAGTGCACCATCTACTACCAAGAGGTGAAACGTATCGGCTGGCCGGTCCCCCACACGCTCGTCGATGAGGACACGCAGGAAGTCGTCTACATTGATCACAACCACCTACACATGGTGGGCGATGTTGACACAGGCTCTGATGCAAACTTCTAAGCCATCGAAGGTCGCTTTTCATAGCACCGTGGTACAGCCCTGACCGCACCTGTCGACAGGTCTGCCTACACCGTGTTGTAGGCACGGAGACGGCCAGTTGTCGCTTCGCGAGTGAATTTATAAAAGTGCCAGTGTGTCACGCAGCGGTTCATGAACTGGGCAAATCCGATAATGCCACGACGCGATAAAACGTGCTGTGCAAAAAAGTACCGGGCGTAGACCGTCCCCACCGATGCAAGCGAACCATCGCGGAGCAAGGCACAAAAGAGCATCCACAAGAGGGCGAGGCCGTAGCCGAGCGAGGGATCGCCTGCAGCATGCCGACCATGGCCAGCGTGATGCCATTGTCCTGAATAAAGCGAAACTGATTGTCAAAGATAGCCTTGTTGTCGTTGTCAAAGCCGACAATAAAGCCTGCGTTAATGTCGAGTCCGGCAGATTGAATTCTTGCCAGCTTTGCCTCCAGCGAATCGCCCCGCACATTTTGAAACTTTTTCGTTTCGATTAAGGAATCGATGCGGGGTGTCTCGATGCCGATAAAAACGCTGCGAAAATTAGCCCGGTACATTAAATCGAGCAATTCTTCGTCGTCGGCCAAATCGATGCTGGCCTCGGTCGTGAGTCTCAGTGGGTAGTTGTGTGTTTCCATCCATGGCACGATCTGTTCTAGGAGTGCCTTGGCCTTTTTTTGTTGCCGATGAAATTATCGTCGACGATAAACGCCGAATGAAATCCGGCTCTTCTCATGTCTTCGAGTTCGGCGAGGAGTTGCTCCGGTTCTTTTACTCGGGGCTTACGACCGTAAATCACTATGATGTCGCAAAACTTACAACTGAAATGGGCAGCCTCGTGAATACTGCAGCGCTCCTGAGGCATAACGATCCACCTTGAGCAGATCAAACCGTGGCCGAGGCACTTTTGTCATGTCGGTTGGCTGAGCTTGTTCGTAACGCTTGAGCGTGGGCTGATCGCAAGAAAAATCATCGAGAAAGGTGGGCCATGTGGTCTCCGCCTCGCCCACAAAGCTCGCATCGCAGAGACCGTCGAAAAATGTTTCTTGCACCGACACGAACGGCCTACCTACGACTGTAAACACCTTGAGTTCTCGCAGCTTGAGCAGGATCTCCCTCATCCGTTCTTTTTGCACGATCATGCCCGTCACCCCGACCAAATCGTAGCCCGAAATCAATGTCCAATCGAGATCCTCGACGTTTTCATCGACGAGCGTGACATCGTGTTCGCCGCAAAGACCAGCCACTGCCGAGAGTGCACCGGAGATCATCGTGCTGCGCTTATCGCCGGGATAGAGCGGCAGCGCAAACTCAAAGCCCCAGTAGGACGGTTCAAAGCGGGGATTGATCAGGCAGATCGAGAGTTTCTTACCCGGGGGTCGCGGCAGCGTGGCGGTTTGAATAACAGGCACAGCGGCTGAGATGGAAACGACCTCGAGTTCATCGACTCTTACGACAGTCATACTCATCCTTGAGCGTTCGGGGGGTCTTGTGGCTGCAAACCAAAGCCGTCATAGCTCGTATCGAGGATCGCAACCTCGATTGAGCCTAAGCCAATCGGTACCGAACCCGAAGGCCATAAACACTGCTTCTGCAGCGAAAAACACAAACACCGATTTTTGAGCTACTTGATTAAGGTTTTGGGAGCCATGGCGGGGCCGATGAAACGAACCTCAAGAGGCTGTGTATTTGGTTTTTCGGTTGTAACGGCTGTGCCGACAAACCCCTCCGCGACCAAGAATATTCGTTGCGATCGGCCTCACGAGACGAACAATTAAACGGACGCAGCAGGATTTGTTTCTCGAGGGAACGAGACGCTCTCCTGCTCGTCTGGTGGGGTTTTGATCCATGGCAGTACTGCAGCGATTCTTCTGGGCGACAGCCAACGCCTGCACTCTCCAGAGATCGTTACTTCAAACAGCGATTGTGGGCTGGGTTCTAGCAGGCGGTGGACAGTCGACAGTTTTGGCACAGACACCCAGGGCGTGGGCCGGTTCCGATGCGGCTGCAGCATCCACGGATGGCAGTTCTCCAGTCCGTTCGCCACTCCGCGTGGCTTCCACCCCCGGCGGCATGCCGACAGTTGATTCGTTGCAAGCAAGCAACCGGTCGGCGTCGAGCGAAACGCTGATTCCCACCGGTAATCTATTGGCAACCATCCGGGACGGCGGCATTCTCATGCTGCCATTGCTGGGCTGTTCGTTTGCACTGGCCGTATTTGGTATTGAAAGAGCCGTCAGTCTGCGCAGCAGTCGCGTGGTGCCACGACTTTTCATTGCTCGGTTTCTGGAGCAGCTTGAGGCTGGGCAACTCTCGCGTGGCGAAGCGATCGACGCCTGTGAGGAGAATGGCAGTCCAGTAGCGAAAGTGTTTGCCTCGGCAGTGCGTCGCTGGGGTAAGCCGGCCGTCGAAATTGAGCAGGCCGCAATGGACGCTGGCGAGCGGGAGGTGAATCATCTGCGACGCTACCGGCGGGTCTTCAACGGCATTGCCACGATTGGACCGCTGCTTGGTCTTTTGGGTACGGTGTTTGGCTTGATTCGCTCGTTTAACGATGTGGCCGGTTCGGGAGCGATGGGGCGGCCCGATCTGTTGGCTCGAGGATTCGGCGAAGCACTGATTACGACCGCGATGGGGCTGTTGGTTGCAATTCCGGCGATGGTGCTCCACTGGGTTTTCACCAGTCGCGTCGACCGCTTGGCGATGCGACTCGATGAAACCTGTCAGCAAGTCATTGACGAGATTTCTGCAGAAGCAGCGGCAGACTCCCGACGCGGTAAGAAGGGTTAGGCTAATGCCGCTGGTAAGACTCTCCGAAGATGAAGAGCCGGCTCCCAATTTGGCACCGATGATCGATGTCGTTCTGGTGCTGACCATCTTTTTCATGTGCGCGACAAAATTTTCCGGTGATGAACGAAAGTTTGATCTGGAATTGCCGCAGGTGGGTAGCGCCGTGGCCGTGCAGGGAGCGCGGCCGGAAATCGTGGAAGTAACGGCTTCGGGAGTAGTGCGTCTGGGCCCCGAAGAGATTGACATCGAAAATTTA
>QWQJ01000116.1 GCA_003670865.1 Planctomycetota bacterium
CAAAAAGGCTCATCACAAAAAGCATCGGCAGCCAATTGCGCCACGGGCTGGGCGGTTCTTCATATCGAAAAGGTACCGAATTTTCAGCCAACAATTTTGAAAGCTGGCCCTCGGAGTTTTCGCTCGGCAACTTGGCCGTGTGCAGGCGGCGGGTGGCAATGGCGGGGATCGCCTGTGCCAGCGTCGACGCTTGGGCATCGTCGTTTGCCGTCAGCTTCGGCACGGTTTCTTTAGCAGACAATTGAGCCGGGAGTTCACGAATCGATCCAGACACTTGAAAAGCGCCGATCACCACATCTCGCAGATCGCCATAGCGGGCCGCCTGCTGCACATCCTCACCTCGTTTGGCAATCGCAATCCATTGCGAGAAATCTTTCTGTTGATCGGCGGCCTGCTCGCCCTCTTGCTGGCCGGCGGCACGGATCAATTTTTCGAGGTCGCTGTACGACACCTCAATGTCCGGGGTGACGTTGATCAGACTCATGGCAAACAGCCCAGCCACGGCGGCGGCAATCAGCGACCAGATGAGATTTGGCCCTGCCCACGAGGGTCGGCGATCAGATGGGCGTTTGGGGGGATCAGTGTTTTTTGGCATGGAAAGCGGGAAAACCTCGGGGCGGGGCAATAAGAGGAATCAACAGCGAAGATCAGCGGCAAAACCAAAGTGTCATACAGCTCTTAGATCCTATGCTTGAGGAAAGCTACCGACAATTGGCTCGAATGGCCGCTGGTTGTTCGGGTCAATAGAGAAGGAAAAGTGGCAACATCGTTCAAAACATCCTACACTCTACTCACCGCGTTCTATGCCCCTCAGTATGGCCGGTTGCATGGGAGCGGCATAGGTAGGTGTAATCGTATCGGCTCCTGTTCACGATTTAACCACTCTGGCTAATCACTGTGCAATTTTCCGCCAGCGTGCCTATTGACAGTGCCTCACTCAACGTGGCTGTGCTTGGCTCAACTGGCAGTATAGGCAGCAGCACGCTTGATGTGATTCGAGGATCCAACGGGCGATTAGTGCCATTTTTACTAGCTGCCCATCGCAGTACGACGGCCTTACTGGCACAAGCTCAAGCCTGTCGTCCTCGGTGGATCGTTGTTGTGGACCCTGCGGCGGCGGGAGAGATTGATCGGGCTGCCTTACCGGCGGGCACGCAACTGGCTATCGGTCCAGAAGCCTTGGACGAGCTGGTGAAATCGCCGGAGATTGACCGCGTGGTGGCGGCGATCGTGGGTGCGGCCGGGTTGCGGAGCACATGGGCAGCGCTTGAGGCCGGCAAGACAGTGGCACTGGCCAATAAAGAGACGCTGGTGATGGCTGGCCCTCTGGTCATGCGGTTAGCAGAGCAGACCGGTGGCAAAATTGTGCCGGTTGACAGCGAGCATTCAGCGATCCATCAGGCCCTCAGGGCGGGCTCCGCTAGCGAAGTCTCGCGGATTGTCCTGACTGCCAGCGGCGGACCATTTCGACTTCGCCCCATCGAGACGCTTGTGAGCGTTACCTCTGCTGAGGCGCTGCAGCATCCGACGTGGTCGATGGGCCCGAAGATCACGATCGACTCAGCCACGATGATGAACAAGTCACTTGAGTTGATCGAAGCCCGCTGGCTTTTTGATGTGCCCGCCGAAAAGCTCGGCGTGCTTGTCCACCCGCAGTCGATCGTGCATTCGATGGTTGAGTTTATCGACGGTTCTGTGATGGCGCAGTTGAGCCCTCCGGACATGCGTCTGCCGATTCAATACGCTCTGGGTTATCCACAACGGATAGCCGGCCCAGCACGGCGGTTTGACTTTTCAAAGAACACTTCCTTAGAGTTTGAGCCACCCGATCCACGGCGTTTTCCCGCTCTGCGATTGGGATATGAGGCAGCCGCCCGGGGCGGCACGTCTGGCTGTGTGCTCAACGCAGCCAATGAAGAAGCCGTTCGTGGCTTTCTGGCAGGCGAGTTACGATTTACTGATATTGTGGAAGTGTGTGCAAGGGTGCTCAGCGAGCATCCATTTCAAGCCGATCCGTCGCTCGACGATATCCGTCGAATCGATGCGTGGGCCAGACAGGAGGTTGTTTCGTGGGCGTGTGTTTGATCGGCCAGATGGCAAGTGGTTTTTCCGAAGTGCAACTCTTGGCGGCAGCCACTTGGGTTCAATGGATCATTCAGCCATCGAGCTGGTCGATCATTTTACAGGTGGCCCTAGGCTTGGGGTTTGTGATCTTTGTGCACGAACTCGGTCACTTTTTGGTTGCCAAAGCCTGCGGCGTGAAGTGCGAAAAGTTTTTTCTGGGCTTCGATGTCGGCGGCCTCAAACTGCTCAGCTTCACATGGGGCGAAACAGAATACGGCATCGGCTGCTTGCCCCTCGGGGGTTATGTGAAGATGCTCGGACAGGACGACAACCCCGCCGCCGCCGCCAAAGAGGCGGAGCGGGCCAGGGCCTTGCTCGCATCGGGAGATTTGCCGCCGGAGCCTGTCGACGGCCCGCACCAGGCTTGGGATCCGCGCAGCTACCCAGCCCAAAGCGTGCCCAAACGGATGGCAATTATTTCTGCTGGCGTGATCATGAATGTGATTTTTGCCGTTCTCATGGCCTCGTGGGCCTTTCGTCTGGGAGTCAAGGAACTCACCTGCGAAGTGTCGAGCGTCCGGCCCGGTGGCGCAGCGTGGCGGGCAGGCCTCCAGACGGGGGATGTCATCACGGCCATTGGCAACATCCCCAATCCGATCTTTAGCGATTTGCAGAAAGGAGTGACGCTGGGCAACGTGGCGGAGGGGATTGAATTTACGATTCATCGTCAGACCGATGATTCAACGCGTACGCTCAGGCTGTATCCCGACACTGATTTGGGCGTGCCAACTGTCGGCGTCACAAGCCCCTTCTCCCTGTCGCTCCCGAAGGATCTCCCCAAGGATTTAGATGGTGATCTGGCCAAGGGACTTCAGGGGAGTGCTGGCCGTGCCCAGCCCTCATTCGTAGCGGGCGACACGATTCGCTTGATCAATGGCGTGGCCGTTCAGAGCTACGCGGAGTTGATTGCGGTGCTTTCCGAGCAGGGCGATGCGACTGTCAAACTCACTGTCGATAGGCTCCCCACAACAGGCAAGCCGGGCAACAAGAATCAACAGGCTCAACCACCAGAGACGATTACCATCGAGATTCCGCCACAGAAAATGCGATCGACTGGGCTGTGCATGACGGCGATGCCCATCAAGGCCGTCCAGGCTGATGCTCCGGCTGCACGGGCCGGAATGAGGGCCGGCGATAGATTGCTGGCCATCGAGGGCAAGGCTCTTGGGGATCCGCTCACGATTGACCAGCGACTGCGCGACAGGATTGGCAAAAAGGTGATGCTCACGCTGGTCCGTTCAGCCGACAAGACCGACGGCGACAAATCGCTTGAAGAGGGCCAAGGCTCTGAAACGCTGGAAGTAGAAGTGGAGCCTCGGGCTGTCTCGTGGATCGAGGAATCGCGGTGGCCCTCGAGCCCTGTTGCGATCTCGACACTGGGCGTGGCGATTGGCGTCGATGCGATCGTGGCCGAGGTGGCCGCTGGAAGTCCCGCTGCAGCGGCGGGTATCCTGCCGGGCGAGCGGGTGGTGCGGGTGCGGTTTGACGATCCAGACCAAAAAGAAAATGGACCCAAAAAAGCTGCCGCTCAAAACGGCCTTGAGATTTCCAGTAAGTCGCCTAGCTGGCCGTACATCGTTTCGGTGATGCAGCAGGTACCAGAGGGAACCAAAATGCAGCTAGAAGTCGAGGCGGCCGACGGTGTTCAGCGAGAGGTCGAACTGCTGCCGGTCGATTCGCAAGTGCAGTTTGTCGTGGATCGGGGGCTGGTCTTTGAGCCGGTCTATAAAGTTGTGCGGGCCGATTCATTTTTGGCCGCACTCAAACAGGGAAGCCGCAAGGCCTACGAGGACCTCTCGCTGGTCTACCGATTTTTACAAAAGCTCACGAGCAATCAGATCAGTCCCCGGCTGCTCGGTGGTCCTATTGAAATTGCCAAGCAGGCGGGCAAGTCGGCCGAGGAGGGCTTCGGTCGTCTGCTTCTCTTTTTAACGATGCTGAGTGCAAACTTAGCCGTCGTCAATTTTTTGCCGATCCCCGTTTTAGATGGCGGTCACATGGTTTTTCTGGTCTACGAATGGGTGCGTGGTAAGCCGCCGAGCGAAGGCGTTGTGGTTGTGCTATCGTATCTTGGCCTAGCCCTGATCCTGACGCTGATGCTGTTTGTCTTTGGCCTCGATCTGGGTTTGATTCCAAGACGCTAAGGGTTCGTTCTCATGCTGCCACACTCGCTTCCTCGCCGACTTTTTTTGGGTGCCACTGGAACGGCTGTCTGTGCTGCTGCTACTCGCTGGCCGCAGATCGCGATGGGTGCCGATAAAAAAGAATTGAATCTGGGAATCCAGATGTATTCACTGCGAGGCTACAAAGTTGATCAGGCATTGGTTCATGCCAAGGAACTGGGATTTAAGTTTATTGAGTTTTACGGTGGCATGTTTCCAATCACGGCTGATCCGGCGGTGATCGCGGCGATGAAGCAAAAAGTTGAAGATCAAGGCTTGACGATCAGCGCCCATGGAGTGAATGGCTTTGGCGGCAACCCCGGGGAGAATCGCAAGGTGTTTGAGTTTGCCAAGGCTGTAGGCATTCCCACGATTACAGCCGATCCCAGCCCCGATGCATTTGCTAGCCTTGAGGAACTCGTCAAGGAGTTCGACATTCGCGTGGCGATCCACAACCACGGTCCGGGCCATCGCTACAACAAAGTCGTCGATGTGCTGCGTGCTATCGAGGGTAAGGATGAGCGAATTGGGGCCTGCGCCGATTTGGGCCACTTCATCCGCTCGGGCGAGCAACCGACCGAAGTGATTCGACTCTTAAAGGGCCGGCTCTACGGCATCCATCTCAAAGACTTTAAAGAAATGAAAGCCAACACGCCTGGAGTGATTCTGGGCCGGGGCCATCTCGATGTAGCGGGCGTTTTTGCCGCGCTTGAGCAGGTTGGTTTTCCCAACAATGGGGCTCTTTCACTGGAGTATGAGGAGAACGCCAACAATCCCCTCGCCGATATTCGCGAGTGTCTGAAAGTGGCAGAAGAAGCCCGGGCCAAGGCGTAGGTCGTCCGTTATTCGGTCGAATGTTGGCCGGTAAAGATGAAGAGCAGGCAGGCAATTCCTGAGAGCGCGGCCGTCGTGGCGAGTGCCCATGAGGGACCCGAAGAGCCTTGCTGCCAAAGCCATCCCGTCAACAGGCCGGCTGGTAATGCCATCAGGCCTTGCACCAGCGTGCACCAGCCAAAGGGGTTGCCTCGTTGATGCTTTGAGCGCTACAAGCGCCCGCTCGGCTGGTTCGGCTAGGCCGTAGGCAATCCCAATAAGTCCGATGAGCGGTAATGCGAAGAAGATCTGCGCGGTCATCGCCAGCCCTCCGTAGGCGATCGCAAAGAGGAGCCAGCCAGCGGCCAGCGCCCAGCGTGGATGCCAGGAATCGGCCAGCCGACCTGCCATCATCGCCGATCCACTTTTAGCCAGACTCACGCCCAGCCATACCACCGGCACAAGGCTGGCAGGCACCCCCAGGTCACTGGCACGCTTGAGCAAAAAAAGCTCGCTCGATGCGCCCAATGCCCAGACACAAACGCTCCCCAAGAGCATCGTTTGTGATGGGCTGAGACTCCGAGACAGCGGCTTCGAGGTGGCCACAGGCGTCACCTTTGCCGGGTCGCGGACGAAGCTCCAGAGCACACAGAGCGTCAGCAGGCCAGGCCGTCTTTCTTGCCCATGGCAGTCGTTCCTGCTGGTCGTCGCCGGTTTAGTTTCCCGATTCCCCGCCGCCGTAATGCACCGCCAGCCAGATCGTTGGCTCGTCTGGTGTTGTCCATGCCACGCGGTGTTTCTGGTGGGCCGGGATATTCACGAAATCCCCGGGCCGCATGTCCAACACTCGGTCGTCGAACTCAAGCCGTGCAGCCCCTCTGAGCACCAGCACCCACTCGGCCTGATCTTGGTCGTACCAGAAGCCCGGCGGCGAGCTATGGCCGTGAGAGACGATCCGCTCGATGCGAACGTCACTGTCCTCGAGAAGCGTTGTGAAAAGCTCTTCGGGGATGATCTGCTCGGCCAGTTCTTTCTTTCCGCGTGGCATAGAATGCCCTCCTTTGGTTTTGACACTGACAGAATCTCGCTCTGGAAGTGGTGCCGTTTAAGGGGGACAGGACGACGCGAGGCTGTTTGATGGTGCTAGGGTTCTGGGCCTTGGCGGCAGCAGTGGCTGGTGTCGCTTTAGCCGCAGTGGTGGTCAGGTAGCCGAGAAGGAAGTGCCGCTCATGAGAATTCTCTACCTCCACGGTTGGAACTCGGTTGTCGGGGGCGTGAAGCCGACGTACCTCAAGTCACACGGCCACGAGGTCATCGAGCCAGCGCTAGACCATAAAGACTTTCAGGCCGCCCTTGAGACAGCCCAGAGAGCCTTCGACCAGCACCAGCCTGACGTCGTCGTAGGGTCGAGCCGTGGGGGAGCCGTGGCCGTGAATCTGGACTCGGGCTCCGCGCGGCTGGTCCTGATCTGCCCGGCTTGGAAGAAGTGGGGAACGGCCCAGACTGTGAAGCCCGGTACTCGGATCCTTCACTCTCCGGCCGACGACGTGGTGCCGTTTGCGGACTCTGTTGAATTAAGAACAAATAGCCGGCTGCCGGATACCGCACTGATCGAGGTTGGGCGAGACCACCGACTTGCCGATCCGGAGCCGCTGGAGGCTCTGTTACGGGCGGTGGAGGGGCGCGAGGAACCAGCATGATCGACGTCTACCACTGCCCGAAATGCTCCCGGCTGCTGAAGTGCGAGGGCGTGGTGTCTATCGGCGGCTACGAACTGCCGGTGTTCTCGTGCGAAGACTGCATCGTGAGGAAAGCGGTCTTCGGGCCCGGCACTGAAGAGTTTGATCTGGCCTACACGTTCTGCGTTGATGCTGCTGGGCGTTGTTTTGACCCAGTTGATCATCTTTTTGAGCCAGACGAGGGTGAGGACGAAGACGATGATTTCGGCCCGGATGTCAGTCTGAACTAGAACAGAGATGGGCTGAAGAGAGACTGCGAGGGAAGGCTTGGTGGCCCATCACCGCTTCCCGGGTTGGTCGCTGAACAAGGCCCGAAGCGCGGCGAGGACTTCCGGAGGCAACTTAGCGAGGCGTGCCGCAAGTTCTAAGAGTGCGTTGGAGTCGACTGGCGGCGGAGCTTGGACGTGTTTTTCAACGCCGACGTCGGATTTGACGTCGCCTTTTCCTCGAACCCGCGTTTTTCCCGAGATATACCGCGTTTGTTCGATCCTTGCCGGGGGTATTGATTTTCCGCGTTTTCTGGGACGTCTAGCGCTTTTTCGCGGGCTTC
>QWQJ01000060.1 GCA_003670865.1 Planctomycetota bacterium
AGGAGAATGCCACAGGCTATCTCTCCCGAGGAGTGGCTGTCGTGATTGCACCGTGGAATTTTCCGCTGGCAATCTTGGCTGGAATGACGACAGCGGCACTCGTGACGGGCAATACGGTCGTGATGAAACCGGCGGAGCAATCGTCTTTGGTGGCCCTCAGATTCTTTGAGATTTTGCTGGAGGCTGGCATACCTGCCGAGGCCGTTGCCTTTCTTCCCGGCCGTGGCGAAACAGTTGGCCCCGTGCTCGTGTCTGATCCTCAGACAAGCCTCGTGGCATTCACCGGTTCGCGAGCCGTGGGTCTGGCGATCAACTCCCTGGCAGCGGAGTCTTCAGGCAATCCTGGCCAGATGGTCAAGCGAGTGATCGCAGAGATGGGAGGCAAAAACGCAATCGTCGTAGACGACGACGCAGATCTGGACGAGGCCGTTGTGGCTGTTGTGCAGAGTGCGTTTGGCTTTCAAGGACAAAAGTGTTCAGCCTGCTCGCGGGTGATCGTCGTCGATCGCATTTACGATGCCTTTGCGGCACGGTTGGCCGATGCCGTGCGAAGTCTGCACGTGGGGTTGCCAGAACACCCGGGCACGCAAATTGGGCCGCTGGTCGATGGCGAGGCCCGCGACCGTGTCAGGTCGTTTATTGAGATTGGCCGCACCACGGCCCGCCAAGTCGTGGCGGTCGATGTTAACGCGCTTGCCGATAGAGGCTGGTTTGTAGGACCGCATGTTTTTGTAGATGTCGATCCGTTGGGGCCGCTGGGGCAGGAAGAAATTTTTGGTCCGCTCTTGTCTCTTTTTCGGGCCCGCGATTTTGAGCACGCGATCGCACTGGCCAACAACACTCCCTACGCTCTGACGGCGGGAGTTTTCTCACGCAGTCCAGCGCATCTTGAGCGGGCCCGTGAGGCATTGGAAGCGGGGAATCTCTATGTCAATCGCGGCATTACTGGTGCTTTGGTCTGCCGGCAACCGTTTGGCGGCTACCGTCTTTCTGGGATCGGCAGCAAGGCCGGCGGCCCCGACTATCTTTTGCAGTTTGTCGTGCCGCGAACAATTACGGAAAATACGCTGCGGCGGGGATTTGCGCCAATTCGGCCGCAACAAGAGCCACCCAGCGATTCAGTCGGTTGAGTTTTTAGTCGACACAGCCTCGAGGCGATAAGAGAGTATAAACAAGAGCAATTTTAAGAACCGCTACTTCCTTTCACGAAACCTATGAAACGCATGTCAGATCCGTCTCAATTGTCGCAATCACCATCACGCCTCTCGCAGCCCGCCGTTGGCCCGTGGTGGTCGCAACTGACTCGTTACCACTGGTTTGTCTTTACTGTGGCATCGCTCGCCTGGCTATTCGACTGCCTCGATCAGCAACTTTTTGTGCTGGCACGGCCATTAGCCATGAAGGCGCTGCTGCCACCCGACCTTGACCCCAAGATCTACGGAGCCTATGCCACAAGTATTTTTGTTCTCGGATGGGCAACGGGTGGACTCATTTTTGGTTCGCTAGGCGACCGCTTTGGCCGTGCCAAGATGCTCACGATCACAGTTCTTATCTATTCGGTCTGCACAGGGCTCTCAGCATTTTCCCAGGGCTGGATTGATTTTGCCGTCTTTCGTTTTCTCACCGGCCTCGGCGTTGGCGGTGTCTTTGGCCTGGCTGTCGCACTGGTGGCCGACACGCTGCCCGATACCGCCAGAGCAGGCGCTCTGGGAATGCTCCAAGCGCTGTCGGCTGTGGGCAACGTGACGGCCGGCGTTGTCAGTATGTCTTTGGGACACCTCGAGAGCATGAAGACAATTGCCCCTGGCACAGCTTGGAAATATATGCTTTTGATCGGCGCAGTGCCGGCTTTTCTCTGCGTCTTTATTCAGATGCAACTGAAAGAACCTGAGAAGTGGGTCAAGGCTCGTGAGGTGGGTCGAGCAGCGGGAGTCAAGTTTGGATCGTATGTCGAATTGCTGGGCGACCCTCGCTGGCGAAAATCAGCACTGCTGGGCATGATGCTCTGCGTATCGGGTGTTATTGGCCTGTGGGGAATCGGATTTTTTAGCCCCGAACTGGTCGGTGATGTGATGGAGCGCTCCCTGATAGCCGAGGGCATTCCGGCCGATCAGAGAGACGGACAAAAAACATTCTGGATCAGCGTCAATTTAATCGTACAAAATATCGGCGCTTTTTTCGGAATGCTCGCCTTCACCCGAATGGCTGAAGGCATAGGTCGCAAACCAGCTTTTGCTATCGCTTTTGTAGCGGCGCTCATCGCCACCGTGGGCTACTTTCAAATGTTTAATGGCCGTGGCGATATCTGGATGAGCGCGGTAATGGGCGCCTGTCAGTTCGCCCTTTTTGCTGGCTTTGCAATCTATTTACCCGAACTTTTTCCCATGAGTCTGCGCAGTACAGGAACGAGTTTTTGCTACAACGTGGGTCGTTTTCTAGCGGCCAGCGGGCCGTTTACACTCGGTAGTTTGCAGGCCGCACTCAAGGCTAACGCTGCGACAGAAGAAGCCAAGCTGATGGCGTTTCGAAACGCCTGTTCATACATGAGCGCGATCTTTCTGCTGGGCCTCGTGGCACTCGTATTTTTGCCTGAAACCAAAGGGCGTCCGTTACCGGAATAGTTAAAAAGTGTCGCAGAGGAGCCTTTTTCGGCCGCACTTCAGGCGACCTTAAAAATGGTATATTGCCGGGTAGGAGAGTCGTTTTGAGGTTCTTTGCCCCCTGACAATTTGAGTCTGACTCACACGTTGTTTCATCGGAGATAAGTGCAATGCGTTGGGAAGGCCGCCGACAAAGTGAGAATGTGGACGACCGTCGCCAGTTGGCCGCAACACCCATGCTCGTGGGGGGCGGTCTGATGACAATCGTGATCATGCTGGTGCTTTTATTTCTGGGTGTTGATCCCCAGCAGATCGCTGCTCTTGCTCCAGATTTGGCTGGGCCGCCTGCGCAGCGACAGCCAGCCGGCCAAGAGCAGGCCAACGATGAGATGAAGCAGTTTGTCTCAGTTGTCTTAGCCGATACCGAAGATGTCTGGGGAAAGCTTTTTCCCAATTACTTTCAAGGTCGCTACACCCCACCGACGCTCGTGCTTTTTAGTGGTCAGGTGAATAGCGCCTGTGGGCTTGCCAGTGCGGCTGCCGGCCCGTTCTACTGTCCACTCGATCAAAAGATTTACATCGACCTAGCGTTCTACGAGGAGCTTAAAAATCGGTTTGGTGCTCCGGGCGATTTTGCGCAGGCGTATGTCATCGCGCACGAGATCGGCCACCACGTTCAAAATCAGCTCGGTATCAGCAATAAAGTGCAAGCGATGCGGGCAAGGGTCTCTGAGCGCGACTACAATAAGTTATCGGTACGCATGGAATTACAGGCGGACTTCCTCGCTGGCGTCTGGGCGAACCATGTGGCGAGGTTTGCTGGAGTTGTTGACGAAGACGACATCCGTGAGGCCGTGAATGCCGCCGCTGCGATCGGCGACGATCGGATCCAAAAGAAAACGCAGGGAGTTGTCGTGCCAGATGCCTTCACGCATGGCACCAGCGAACAACGGGTAAGATGGTTTCTCTACGGACTCAAATCGGGCGATCCGTCGCTGATGGAGCGAGCTTTTGAAGTCGACACCCCCTGAGCGCCCCTTCGGTGCCTGTTTGCACACAGCAGTCTGCCAGTGAATATCCTCATCACAGGTGCCACGGGCTATGTCGGTGGCTATCTGGCCGGGTCACCAGAATCCAACCGCCGTAAAGCAGGGTGAAAAGCTCGACTGCTGGGCAGTCGAGGTCTACGACCGGCCGTCAGCGACCGTTGCTAACATTGCAGATGCCCAAGGGGTTTTTTCAGAGCACATCACGAGGCCGCTGGAGGCACTCATTCCCGGTGGCACACTGTTCTATTTGAATCGTTGTATGAGCGACCCCAAAGCGTTCACGGAGTGCCTGCGAGGCTCTCTTGAGTACAGGACTGTGCTCTTTTGCATCCGGAACCACCAGATGCACCGTCAGTGAAATCTCTGATGTGCTGGCATTCCAGACGTGCAGATCATGCACCTCTGCCACACCCGGAATAGCTGCCAAGAGATCCATCACATCCTCAAGCTCAATTCCTCGCGGTACCGCGTCAAGCGTAAGGTCGATGCTCTCACGAAATAGATCCCATGTGCCAACGACGATCACCATTGCAACAACAATGCTCATGGCTGGATCAATCCAAGCCCAACCGGTCAGCACAATAGCGACACCAGCCACCACCACTCCCGCCGAGACTGCCGCATCAGCGGCCATGTGTAAAAAAGCGCCACGCAGATTCGCGTCGCTTGAGCGGCCCTGCAAAAAAAGTAGAGCCGTCAGTGTGTTGATAACAACACCAACCGCCGCTACGGCGATCATGGTCGCACCCAGCACCGGTTCGGGGGACTTGAGACGATGCACCGCCTCCCAGAGAATCGCCCCGCAAGCCGCCAGCAACATCACCGCATTGCCAAATGCCGCATAGATTGTCGAACGGCGAAAGCCCCACGTGTAACGGCGGGTCGGTGGCCGCCGTGCAAGCGTGCTAGCGCCCCACGCCAGAAGGAGTCCGACCACATCGCCTGCATTGTGGCCCGCATCAGCCAGGAGTGCCAGTGATCCTGCCAGCGACCCTGCAACCACTTCGAGGCCGACAAACAAGGCATTCAGGCCGACGCCGATCGCCATTGAGCGATCAAAGTTTTCAAGTGAAAGGCGATGAGCATGCTGATGCGAATGGCCGAGCTGGCCGTTGGTTTCGTGTTTGCAGCCATCGAATGCCATAGAGATTCGCTCACTAAAGGTCGCGTTTGTTACGCTTTAAATGCCTGCAGTCATCGAATCACGGTGGGCAGGTTTGAGCATTCAGTGCTCTATGATAACCGCACGACTGATACGAGCGTGAACACACAACAGACCCAGTGGCTCCCGTACACCCCTTCAACTAGTAGAAAGGCTTAAACCCTGATGGAACCCTTGCGAGTGGCAGTGATTGGACGAACGGGAAGGGGCGACTATGGCCATGCCCTCGATGAACTCTGGGCTGGTGGGGATTCTGACGAAAACGGTCGCCAAGGGGTCGCTGGAGCGCGTTTGGTTGCAGTGGCCGACGAGAGTGAAGACGGCCTCGCTCAAGCAGCTGCGCGACTGTTCCTCGACGCATCGCAACCGGGAGTGGTCTTTGGCGATTGGCGAAAAATGCTGGCCGATGTGAAGCCCGACATCGTGGCCATCTGTATGCGACAGATTGACTGCCATGCGGAGATGGCGATTGCGGCCGCCGAGGCTGGCGCAAAGGGCATCTTTATGGAAAAGCCATTTGTACCAACGAAGGCAGAGTCTGACGCTGTGATCAAAGCCTGTCAGAAGGCAAACGCAAAACTCTCGATCGCTATGGTGAACCGGCACTCTCCGGCCTACTCAGCAACCCGTGACCTCATCGAATCAGGCCGAATTGGCAAGGTGTTGGAACTGCGTGGCAGGGGCAAGGAAGATCTGCGTGGTGGGGGTGAGGATCTGTGGGTGCTTGGCTGTCACATTCTCGACATGATCGTCGACTTAGGCGGCGCACCGCAGTGGTGTGCGGCAAGCGTCGAGATCGGTGGTCGAGGAATCGTCGAGGCCGATCTTAAGCCTGGGGCCGAAGGCATTGCTCTGATTGCTGGCGACGCCGTGAACGCAATGTTTGGCTTGGCCGATGGCCCGATCGGCTTTTTTTCCAGTGTCCGTGAGGCTGGACTGAAGCAGCCAAATTTTGGCCTGACTGTCGTGGGCACAAAGGGAGCGATCCAGATCCGTCCCGATTATGTACCACACGCCTATCTTCGCGACGCGCCGCTGTGGCGGGTCGATAAAGAGTTTCCGTGGCGGCCGATTGGACCAGAGGGGCTCAACTTCGATTTGCCTGCTAGCGACGCAGATCGTTCTGACCAGCGAGCCAGTTGGGCCCGCCGTGCTGCCGCCGATCTGATCGATGCCATTCAAGAGGATCGCGAACCCGAAACCGGTATGTACGCCGGCCGCACAACGGTTGAAATGACACAGGCTATCTACGCCGCCGCGCTCAGTGGCACAACGCAAAAATGGTGAGTCAAAAATTCTCCTATCAATTCAGGCTAAACGCCTCGGGTGACCTTTCCGGCTGATTTTTACACGCGCCCCAGTGCGAGTAATTGCGATAAGAGAGGCAGCAGTTGCTTCTTTCGACTGACAACATTCTTCAGCTCATAGAGCCCGCGGTCGAGCCTCGGATAGTTAATTTCCTCCCAGGCCTCGGACTCGCGGGAAAGCAGTAAAAGCGAGCCGTTGCTCACCACGTCGGTAACCAGCAGAGCCGAGAATTCGCACCTCGTTCGCAGGGCGAATTCTTCCAGTGCCGTCCGCAATTGATCCTTGCGTTCCCAAAAAAGATCAAACCCTGTTTCCTCGATCTGCGAGATCGTAAACCGTACGCCGTGCTCGGAGAACTCCTTGCAATCCTCACCGATCACACCCGCCGGAGTGCTTGATCGCAACGCTGATCCGATTTCAAAAAAAGCGCGGGCATACTCTTCGATGTCGACTGTGCAGAGGTTGCCGAGCCAGTTGAGAATCTCACGATCGGTGTCGGTGGTTGTCGGGGAACGTAAGAAAAGTGTGTCGGAGATGATTCCCGAGGCCATGCACAGAGCCATCTCCGGCCGGGGCGTGAGACCCGAGGCGCGAAACTGCCTCGCGACCAGTGTGCAGGTCGACCCTACCGGTTCATTGATAAATCGAATTGGTTGTGTCGATTTGAGGCCGCCCCCTAAACGGTGATGATCGAGGACCTCGATGATTTCAGCATCCTCCGCTCCGCTCACGGCCTGTGCCAGTTCGTTGTGATCCACGAGCACCAGTCGGGCCTTCGGGGGATGAATCAAGTCTGATTTCACAGACACCCCCACCAATCTGCCGTCATCTGCCACAACGGGAAAAATTGATTGCGAAGAACGCTCCACCACTTGCCTGGCCTCAGCGACGCTGGACTTCGCCGAGACCGCAATAAAGTCTGTGTCAACAACCGCGTCGATAAACTGAGACGCCTTGATTCGCAGTGTTGTGTTGAGCGTATCGAAGGGGCTCAAGATCACCGACACCTTATGAATTCGGGCAAGCTCAAGAAGCCCCAAGGAGAGCGAGAATCCGCCCGTGATGACCAGTGCCCGCACGCCGTGCTCAATGGCAGGCAGTTGGATCGTAGGCCTGTCACCACAGACTACAATCAGTTTGTCCGCCGAAAATTCTTGCATTCTGGCGGTAAACCCTTCAGCACTCATGGCACCCACCATGACAAGAA
>QWQJ01000028.1 GCA_003670865.1 Planctomycetota bacterium
CACAGCCTTGGCTGCATCGATCGCATACCGCAGCCGTAGATTAGCATCTGGATCGGCTCCGCCGTGCTTCGCAGCAACAATGATCGCCTTGGCGAGCTTACTCCAGAGCTTGCCTCGCTTGGCATCAATGACAGACTTTTTACGGGAGATATTCGCCCAATGTGAATGGCCCGCCATGGCTCCTCCCAGTGATTGCTACGACTTTAGTATATGCCCAACCGCCTTAGCGAGGCTTTCGCTTGGCTAATTGCAATGAATGATTTTTTCCTGCCGACTTACCCTTCGCCGGCAATGAGCCCTGGGACTTCGACGCAGACTTATGGGGTGTTTTATTTTTTTCGGCAGGACTTTTCTGTGACTTCTTTTTTGCCGCCCCCGACTTGGCTGTCGGCCCTACGTTACCGGTTTGCCGAGCAGTCTTGCCAATGGTCTTCGCTTTGAATGTCCCGGCCTTTTCTACCGGCAACGGCGCTGGTGGCAGTTTCATCGTCATCGGTTTGCCTACGTTTGGCTTGACCACAAACGGCTTGGGTCCTGATTTTGTTCCGGGAATCGCAGTCCCATCGGCCGTGCGTTTGGGTCCAGAACCGGGTGGCGGCAGAGGTGTTTTCCCGGCTGGGCGGGCGGCGGCCTGCGGCCCTGCTGGACGATGCACATCGGCTGCGGCTTGCGCTGCATCAATCGCCTTCTGATTCTCTTTGCCAAGCACGGGAGCCGGGGGATTGGGCGCGGCCAAGGATTCGCCCCGTTTTGGGAAGCGATCCTTGAGTGCCGGATTGATCGACTGAAGAATTTTCTTAACCGTTACGCCATGGACATTGCGAAGGCAATCAACACCACATTGATGGAGCAGCGAGGAAAATTCCTGTCCCGCTTTTTTCGATATAAAACGTTCAAGCCCCACCGCCTTTTGCGTATCGTACTCCTGCTGCGTGAGAATGCCGGCCAGATAGAGCATTGACATCGCACCCAAATCGAGCGGCACAAAATGCCCGCCTAACGCAGTCGATGTGACGTACGCCACAACAAATCGTGGGATGCCGTGCAAATGCTCAAGTGTTTTAATGCCATGGGCAATCGAATGCTTCTTGGCGTGTTCCAGAGAAAAGCTATACGTCGATTCAAACACGCCTTGAAGGACCCGCCGCAATGACAGTGCCGCCCGCGACGGATCGGGCAGATCGGCTAACGATTCAGCAAGTTCCGCAACCGTGGTGACACGAATTTCGTTTAAGTCAAAGTAACTTTCGCTGAGCTTGGAGAGCGCCTTCTCAGCAACGTCGTACGGCGCGTTCTCTAAGCAACAGGCGAAGAGGACCTGCTCAAGCATAGTCCGGCTTGTATTCGGAGCGATCGACTTGTAGTGCGACTTGAGCACCTTATGCATTTTTGCCACCAATTGCTGGCGATTTGGCTGCGATCGGCTGGAAGTAGGCTTTGATGCTGTCATGGGTTTTCCTCTGAGTCTTTTTCTCTCTTCGCGAACACGACTTCCTCTTGAGCCACAGGCAAATCAGTTTTTGCCGGCAAGACTGCCTCGAGCATGCGGGCAATTTCAATCGATCGCTTGACGCCGCTATCGAGTTCAAATTTTAGTCTTGGTGTGTACCGTGTTTCGATTTTATCGGCGATCTGTGCCTGGAGAAACCCTGCACTGCTGGCTAATCCTCGCAAGGCCAGTTGCTCCTGCGTGGGATTTCCCATCACGGAAACATGCACTGTCGCCGAGCGCATGTCTGGATCCATCTCCACGCTCGTAACAGTCACACCCTGCACGCGTGGATCGCGAACCTGCGTTAAGATGGCCATGCTGACCACCTCTCGCACAGCCTCAGCAGCCTTGAGAAGTCGTCGTGTGCTCACGAAAGCGTCCGCGCGACTTCTTCAATTCGATAGCACTCGAAGATGTCGCCCTCCTTAATGTCATTAAAATTGGCAAGCTTAATTCCACATTCGAGGCCATCTCGTACTTCACGGGCGTCGTCTTTTTCTCGCTTCAGTGATTCGATTGAGTACGCACCGACGATACGACTGTCGCGTATCACCCGCATCCGTCCATTGCGAGCAATCACGCCGGCGATCACGCGACAACCGGCAATGACTCCAAGTCGGCTGATCGCATAGATTCGCTGCACAACAGCGCGACCGAGTTCGGCCTCTCGCTTCTCTGGTGCCAGCATTCCTTCGAGCGCCTTCCGCAAATCGTCCGTAATTTGGTAGATGATTTGGTAGCGTCGCACTTGCACTCCGCGGGCCTCCGCCAAGACTCGCGCCCGCTCATCCGGCACAACATTAAATCCAATGATCACCGCATCGGAAGCGTCGGCAAGCTGCACATCGGCTTCTGAAATGCCACCGACCGTCGCCTGCAAAATGCGAATCTTAACTTCGGGATGCTCCAGCTTTGTCAGCTCCTTTTGAATCGCCTCGATCGAGCCTCGCACATCGGCCCGTATGATGAGGTTGAGCGTTGGCGTCTTTTGAGCCCCTAAGCGATCGAGTAGATTCTCGAGCGTCACATGCACAGGGGCGCTGAGCAAGTTGCTGTGGCGACGAATGTCACTGCGTTTGATCGCCACCTCGCGGGCCAGTTCGATCGAGTCGACCACCTGAAAGCGATCTCCAGCGCCGGGCGCAATATCCAGACCGCTCACAAAAACTGGCTCCGATGGGCTTGCTTCAGTAACCTTTCGTTTTCCCAAGGTACCAAGCATCGACTTGACCTTACCACTTGCCTCACCGCAGACAATCGCATCGCCAACTCGCAGCGTACCCTTCTGGACAAGCAGACAGGCCATCACTCCGCGGCCTTCGTGAATCGAGGCGTCAAGGCAGACACCAACGGCGTTGCGATCAGCGTTGGAACGGAGGTCGTGAAGTTCGGCAATCGTCAGCAGAGTATCTAAAAGATGGTCGATGCCCTCGCCTGTCAGAGCACTGGTTTTCACAACTTCCGTTTCGCCACCCCACTCGGTCGGAAGGAGTTCGTTGACTGTCATTTGTTGATAAATTCGCTGCACATCGACCCCGGGCAAATCGATTTTATTAATACAGACAACAATAGGAACACCTGCCGCTTTCGCATGGCTGATCGCTTCCTCGGTCTGCGGCATGATGCCGTCGTCGGCCGCCACAACCACCACGGCGCAGTCGGTGACATTGGCCCCACGGGCACGCATTTGCGTAAACGCTTCGTGGCCAGGCGTATCGACGAACGTAATCGCCTTGTCATTTCGCTTGACGGTGTAAGCGCGAATGTGCTGCGTGATGCCGCCGCTCTCGCGAGAGGCAACATCGATGCCAACAATCCTGTCGAGCAGCGATGTCTTGCCATGATCGACATGGCCAAGAAAAGTGACGACCGGTGCCCTCGACGACTGCAGCGTTGGATCTTCATCCACCGCATCAAATCCCGCCAGCAGTTCCTTTTCCAGATCTTCGGCTGTTTTGATGTCGAGCTCTACTCCCAATTCAACGGCCAGCAATTCAACCGTTTCGCGGCCGATCATTGCTCCCATGTTGAGCATCGTCTGCATGCCAAACTCGAGCAACTTTTTCAACACCGCACTCGAGGACAGTCCGATTGCTTCGGAGAAAGCGCGCACGGTGCAAGGCACCTGAATCGTGGCATTCGTTTTCCGAGGCGCGGCTGTTGAGAGCGAAGAGCCCTTCCGTGGCCTGAACGAACGACGGCGACGCGAGCCACCATCGTCATCGTCGAGCCCACCAGGCACTCGCTTCCGATTTAACTGCCGCGACTCGCGGCCACCCAGCGGTTCATTGAGGATCTTGCCGGCCTGTGGCTTCGGGGGTGCACGACGCGGACGAACGCCGGGTTCCATGGGCGGGGGAACAGGTGCCATGCCGCCGCCACCGCGTGTGCCACCACGCAGGGGTGGGCCACCAGCCGGCCGCGATTTCCCGGCGTCTACCTGTCGCTGCTCGTGCTTGCGCATGTGATCTGCCAAGGGCTTTGCTCCACCAGCCTTGGCACTGCGAATGGCATCTAGAGGCAATTTAACATCTGGTTTTTGGGCGGCTGGTTCTTGCGGTCCGCGGGCCAGCGGTGATCGTGTGACCGTCGGCAAGGGCGACAACTTAAATGCTGGTCGCGGAGCGGGTTTACCACCTAGCCCACTTGGCCGGGGGGCACTTGATCGAGCAACAGGACCACTCGCACTCGAACTCGCTGGGGGTGCATTCGGGCTCAGCGGCAAGGCATCCGGGGTTTGCAGCGTGGGCTCGGCGTCACGGCCGGTTACCCCGCTGGCAGTTGTGGGCCTGACAGGCGGTCGAATTGGTACATCTAAAGTCTTCTCGCGAGGAACCACTCCAGCCGGGGCAATATAATCTTCGCGTTTGAGTGTCCCGAGAACTCGCGGGGCAACAGGAGTTGCTGCCTTGGCAACCGCCGATGATCCGGTTGATCCGGCCTGCGTCGCCGGGCGTTCGGGCTGACGGGATTTCCCAGCAATAAACTCCTTGAGCTTCACGACCTCTTCGTCGGTCATGCTCGCTAGCGCCGAGCCTTTATCTTGGATTCCTGCACGCGTGCAGATATCGACCAGCTCTTTGCTGTCGATTTTTAATTCTTTTGCCAGCGTATAGATGCGAACTGCCACTCAAACCTCTTTCAGCCGAGCGTCTTCGGCAACCGAAACGCAAACCGTCTTCAGGCCACTGTCCACACACTGAACGACACACTTGTAAACACAAAAGATTCAAACCATCCGCCAGCGTGACCATCACGCGTCGCCCGGAGGCGCACCAACACTATCCTCAACAGCCACCTCGTCCGCCACGACTGTCTCGGAAAGTACATTCTCCGCCGCTAGGGCATCGGCCGCATCGGCATCCGCTGTTGCCTTTGTAATCCGATCCTGCTCGCGTTGCTTACGCCGTTCATCGGCCGCCGCCACTTCAGCCACCGAGGCTCGCTTTTCAGCTTCAGCCACAATTGCATCAACTGTTTCGGCAGTCATTCCTCCGATTTCCATCAGATCATCTGGCTCGATCACCGACAAATCATCGTAGGAAAGAAAGCCTTCGCCCACGAGTTTTTCAGCTAACGACTCATCCAGACCCTCGATCGATGAGTAGCCGGAGACGGCCCGTTCAATTTGTTGGTCGAGTTCCTCACGGGTCATGATTTCGATGTCCCAGCCACAGAGCTTACTTGCCAAGCGAACATTCTGTCCGCGGCGACCGATGGCCAGCGACAGTTGGTCCTCACGCACAAGCACAATTCCCCGACCGAGCATCTGGCAGAGAATCACTTCATCTACCTCGGCCGGCTGAAGAGCATTCGGCACAAGCACTTGCAGGTCATCGCTCCAGCGTACGATGTCAATCCGCTCACCACCCAGTTCCTCAACGATGTTCTTAATTCTGTTTCCACGCACACCGACGCATGCACCAACGCAGTCAACTCTCGCATCAGAGCTGATCACAGCGACTTTGCTCCGGTAGCCAGGCTCGCGGGAGATAGCCCGGATTTCGATCACCCCGTCGGCAATTTCAGGAATTTCCTGCTCAAAGAGCCGCTGCACCAGTTGCGGACGGATGCGGGAAAGAATGATCTTAACGCGACTGCCAACTTTCCGAACTTCAAATATGGTCGCACGAATCCGTTCGTTGGGATGGTACGACTCACCTGGAATCTGCTCACTGCGTGGCAAAATAGTCTCGGTGGTTCCGAGCGTGACCGTCGCTGCGGCACCTTCGCACCGGGTCACCACACCAGACACCATTTGACCGATCTGTTCTTCGTATTCGTCGTGGACAGAATCCCGCTCTGCCTCACGAATTTTTTGAATGATTACTTGCTTTGCAGTCTGAGCACCGATGCGACCGGACAGTTCCTGCGTGTCGATATCAACGTCGTCCCGCGTGCCAGTGAGTTTGCCGTCTGTCCGGTTGATCGCGATGGTGATCCGCGACTGTTCGCCGTACTGCCGGGTGAGGGCCGTCACAAGCGCCGATTCAATGGCTTGAAAAACAATCTCTTTTTCAATGTTCTTATCGCGATGAATGGCATCGACTATGCGAAGAATTTCTTCTGGCTTCATGGGGTTCTCGGTCGCCGCTTCCAGGGCTATCGATCAGCACCTGATTGTTTGGGTCCAACTTTCCTGCCGTTTTGGCAAACAAAGCCTGTTGTAAAATGACAATTGGCAGCGTAGCCAACGCCACAATCCCAACATGCCATGATCGACATGATCGACAAGGGAACCTAAACACCTTCTTTTAGGTGCTTGGAAGCGTCTCCACGATTCAGCCAGCCAACATCAGACAACAGGTCTAACAGCGTACGGGAGCCCGCTACAACTGTCAAGAAGCCCCGCGATTTAAGGCCGCATGGGCCACCCACCGATAACCACACAGCCGGCTTGGCCCTGCGGAGTCACCGATGAGGAGATAAAGAGGTCGCCGGCAGGATCACCAGAATGAGCGGCCCGAATGGCACACTCCGGATCGGGAGTTTGGTAGTTGAGGAGTGGAAAGAGCTCTCCGCGCTGCATAGCCAGAATACTGGCAATGCATTCCACCATGCCACTTCCACCGCCCAGATTACCGAAGTGGCTTTTGGCCGCCACGGTGGGAATGGACTGGGCTACTCCACCCAAGATATCGTGCATCGCGCCCGCTTCATCCCGATCACCCGCCACCGTACTTGCGGCGTGAGCATGGATGTGGGAGAGCCGATCGGGGGTTGTTTTGGCAAGCGCCAGCGCCCGCTGCATCGCTAATCCCAATGCGCGTCGTTTGAAGCCGACGCCGTTCGCATCGGTCGCATTTCTCGCGGCATGGCCCAGAATCTCGCCATAAATCCTCGCACCCCTCGCCTCCGCGTGGGAAAGCTCTTCCAGAATCAGCACCGCCGATCCTTCACCCAACACCATGCCCTTGCGCTGCTTGTCAAACGGCCTACTCCACTGAGTCGGATCACCGTCTCCGAGAGCCACCTCCTCACTTTGCAGTGCATGCACCGTCTTCATCGGATGCACGCGAGTGCCTGTCGAACCGGCTAGCATCATGTCGGCAGCGCCTCGCTGGATCGTGACGGTTGCCTCGCCGATCGCAAGATGCCCACTTGCCTCGCGCAATGTCAGTGAATTACTCGGACCACGCAGATCATTAAAGATAGCGATGTGACTTGCCGGCATATTGGGCAGATACTTGAGCAACCACAACGGCGTGAGTTGTGGCATCCCATCGGACGCCCAGGCATCAAAAGCGAATGTGCCGTCGGCAGCCCGACACTTGAGCACACTGACAGTAAAGTCTTCCGGCAATGTCAGCATGTAGTCTGAACCAAACACGCAGCCAAATCGGTCTGGCTGATGCTCCTGCGGGCCAATACCGCAGTCGTGGATCGCACGCTGCGCTGCCGCCACAGCCATTTGGCTTTCCCGACACATCACCTTAAGACCTTTACGAATTGCCTTCTTGCGGTCTGAATCGAGTGGCCCAAAATTGTCGATGTCTCCACTAAATCCCCAAGCTTGGGCAGCGTGTTTGAGCGGAATGCCACCAGAGGGAAAAGCATCGAGCGGACCAACTCCACTGGTCCCCGCCAGCAGACCACGCCAGAGATCATCCAGCGAAAGCCCTAGCGGCGAGACAAGACCCATGCCTGTAATGACGACGCGACGATTTTCAGAGAGACTCATGAACCAATTTCCCTATTCTGTTTTTCTTCTTTTAAGAGGTCGCCCAATCATTCTCAAGAGATCGTCTGTTCGGATAGCAGCCAGCGGCAACTCCGTCGCCAATTATTGTGCACTGCGTAACCGGGGTTCCACTACCACCACTACATCTGTCCTCCGAGGAGTGGATGGCAGAGGAACCGCCGCAGCATTCTGCCCGGGCACGGGCCAAGGCACCAACCCCATACCAATCACCAGTGCTTTTGTCGCCGGCCAGCGAAACCGCTCTCCAATTCGCACCGCCGACATCTGCGGCACTTCGAACTGTAGTTGTGAGTTTTTTTGGTTCGGACCACCGACGACCACTGGCACCATTCGCTCCACCTGATCGATGCGCAATCGGACCACGGCCTCAACTCCCGCTTCGTCCCGCAGCATCAGCGGATGCACATCGAGAGCTATCCCCTCGTCGCATGATCCACCGAGCATCTGCCATCCTGGACCCAGTTCGGGGCGTAGCCCCACGTCCTGCACATATGATTTTTTACACCCCCCGGCGAGCATTGCTGGCAACCCGTTGGCTGCCTGCACCGGCCCAGTTGGTAGTTGCTGGCAATCGCTGCGACGCACCAGCGTGGCGAAGAGTACAACAGCCTCCTCACGCGACAGTATCCAAGCTTGCACACCGGGAGTTACAGCCGGGATTGGTTGCATGATCGCGTGCGCATCAGATCGCCACGACGGACTCCCCACCCCAAAGACTCGTACTGAAAAGCGATGCGGCAAATCGGCATCCTCAACAAACCTCGCCACAATCTCCTCCACACGAGCCTGCATGGCAGGGGTATGAAAACAGCGAAGCACAGTTGGAGTGGCCGACAGCGCAGCGACCGTATCGCCATGCCAACTGCCGTAGCCTGTCTCCTGAAGCACCCAATCAACGACATGCTTCTGGCTGCCTGCTCCGGCTTGCTGGACAAACGGACTGATGTCGTAGGTCTTCCAGACCTGCCCGGCATCGCTTGGGATTTCCCCAACACCGTCGGCCGCCCAGAGCGAGACAGACCATGCCATCAAAACGGCGACACGGCAGCACACACAAGCAGCCCGAAACATGGCAGACGGACTGTGATCTTCGTAAAAAAGTTCCATCGACGCATGCACCGGCGGGCGGGTGGTCAAGTACGGATTCCAACAGCAAACGGACTTTAGAGACTCTCGGACGAGTGCCACAAGGCTAAAGAGGCTCCACAGTGAGCCGGTCGGTGGGTTTTTCTGGACGCTTCATGAGCCTCCCTGCGGCCATCCATCTCTCCCGGCTCTTCCGGCAGCCATCAAAAGTACTGCCGCTGCGGGTCTTCTAGTTCGCCGGTTGGTCTACCGCAAACGACTGAGAATCAGGGACGCATTGTGGCCGCCAAAGCCAAAACTGTTGCTCATGGCAATCTCGACAGTGGCTGCGCGGGCAATGTTGGGAGTGTAGTCGAGGTCGCAGTCCGGATCAGGATGATCGAGATTCACTGTCGGCGCGATCACTCCACGGGCGATCGTTAACGCACAGACCACCAGTTCGATGCCACCGCTGGCACCGAGCGTATGCCCCAGTTGGCTCTTGGTGCTGGAGATTGTCAATCGCTTCGCGTGGTCAGCAAAGACTCGCTTGATGGCGATCGTTTCTGCCTTGTCGCCAAGTGGCGTGCTTGTGCCATGGGCATTAACATAGTGCACGGCGTCGGGATTGAGGCCCGCATCGGTAAGGGCCATTGCCATTGCCCGGGCGGCACCGCGGCCTTCTTCGTCGGGTTGCGTGATGTGACCGGCATCACCACTGGCACCATAGCCCATTAATTCACCATAGATTCTTGCGCCCCGCTTGCGAGCGTGCTCAAGTTCCTCAAGCACAACCACACCCGCTCCCTCCGCCAAGACAAAGCCGTCGCGATCCTTGTCAAACGGGCGACTGGCCTGCTGCGGAGCATCGGTGCGACAAGAAAGGGCTCGCATATTTTGAAAACCGGCCAGCCCCATCGGCGTCAAGGCCGCCTCGCTGCCGCCAGTGACCATCACATCGGCATCGCCGTATTGAATCGCCCGTAATGCATTGCCGATCGAGTTTGCAGCACTCGCACAAGCTGTGGCAACAGAAAAGTTTGGGCCCTTGATGCCATACATCGTTGAAACATGCCCACTGGCAGAATTGATGAGCAATTTTGGAATCGTAAACGGCGAGACTTTATCGATTCCCTTTGACAACAACCGTTCGTGCTGCGTCTCAAACTCCGAGAGCCCGCCGATTCCAGAGCCGATCACAACCCCACAGCGGTAGGCATCTTCTTTTGAAAAATCGAGCCCCGAATCGGTCACCGCATCGATTGCCGAAGCCATGGCAAATTGTGTGAAACGATCAAGCCTGCGAATGTCCTTGAGGCTGGCGATATTCTCTTGCTCAGGGTCCCAAGGCACCTGCCCGCCAAACTGCACGCGGTAGCCAGAGACATCAAAGAGTGTGATCGGCCCGATGCCGCTCTCTCCGCGCAGCAGTCGATCCCAGAAGAGCTCGACTGCCCGGCCAAGAGATGTGACAACTCCAAGGCCTGTCACTGCAACGCGTCGCTTCATTCAACGCACCGTCAAGACTGATGCTTTTCGATAAATTCAACCGCCTGCCCGACGGTCTGAATCTTTTCGGCAGCATCGTCGGGAATGTTGATTTCAAACTCTTCTTCGAGCTCCATCACCAGTTCAACGGTGTCGAGTGAGTCGGCACCAAGGTCGTTGATGAATGAAGTCTCGGATGCGATCTGGTCTTTGCTGACCCCTAGCTGGGACGCCACGATGTCAGTCACTCGTTCTAGAACTGAAGCCACTCTTGAATCCTCCTGGCAGTTTATTCGAACACTTGCTGTTTTCGGTTCTCGTCTCAACGAGCCGAAGAGCTGCAAAACGAACTGTTTGGAATCGCTTCGCCGCGAACTATTCCGAACAATCACCGCTCCACACTCTGCATTCTCACTCACGAAACGGCGGCCACACTCAAATGGCAACGTACATCGTAAGCGACGGGGAAGATATACCTGTTGCTGCCCTAGAATGTCCAGTCCGGCAAAACTCGGCTTATCCGCAGGTTTTATCCAATCATTCCACCGTCCACAACAATCACCTGTGCTGTGATGTAGCTCGAGGAGGGGGCGACCAGAAAAAGAACCGCTTCGGCAATCTCCCAGGCCTCGCCGAGCCGTTTGGCAGGCACTCGCTTTTTGACTTCATCAAGCAGGGCGGGGCCGAGGGCTGCGGTCATGTCGCTGGCGATAAATCCGGGGGCTACGGCGTTGCAGGTGATTTTGCGGCCAGCGAGTTCCTTGGCAACCGTGCGAGTCAGGCCGACCAGCCCAGCCTTCGAAGCGGAGTAGTTGGATTGGCCTGGATTACCGATCAGTCCGGAGACGCTTGCCACGTTGACAATACGACCATAACGCTGTTGCATCATCGGTCTACTGGCGGCCCGCATGAATAAAAATGGCCCTCGCAGATTGGTGGCCAGCACTTCGTCCCATTCCTCGTCGCTCATCCGCGGCAGCAGCGTGTCTCGGGTGACCCCGGCATTATTGACGAGAATGTCGAGTCGACCCAGCTTGGCATGAATTGCTTCGACAACGGCTGTTACATCGGCTGCTTTGGAAACATCACAGGGGAATTCCTCCGCCTGTCCACCGGCAGCGCGAATGGCCGCGGCCACCTCGGCTAACTTCTTCGCGTTGCGGGCAACGAGTGCCACGCTGGCACCATTGGCAGCCAGCGTTTGGGCGATGGCTTGCCCGAGGCCTTGCGATGCCCCTGTGACAACGGCCACTTGCCCGGTCAGATCGACCTGCAGCCGTTTAGGATTCACCACTGCAGTTGGTTGGCCTGCAGCCGGCTTGTTTTCATCTGTCATCATGGAGTTCCTTTATTATTCTGACACAAGATGTTGAATGGGTCGCATGAATCAGTCAAACACACCGGAGCAAACAAGACTGCGGTCGATCCGCTTGAGCAGCCCACGGAGTACGCGTCCAGGACCAACTTCCCAGACATTCTGGACGCCCGTGGAAAGCAGATATGCCATGGAAGCCTCCCATTCGACAACACCAACGACTTGCCGAGCCAGTAAGCTGCGAATCTCATCGGGGTCGTCGTGGGGGCGGGCATCGACATTGCTCACCACCGGAATCCGCGGCGGGCGAATCGTGGCAGCGTTTAGGCAACTTGATAACTTTTCAACGGCAGCCTGCATGAATTCCGTGTGAAACGCTCCAGCAACCTCAAGCGCAATGCACTTCATAGCTCCTGCCCTCATGGCTGCCAGATCCAGCCGTTGGCAGGCCTCCTTGGACCCAGAAACAACGATGTTTCCCGGGCAAAGGACGTTGGCAATCTGGAGCACATCGGCTTGACGAGACTCCTGGCAAAGGGCCTCGAGACGACCGCGATCGAGGCCCAGCACAGC
Source organism: Planctomycetota bacterium (assembly GCA_003670865.1). Classification (GTDB taxonomy): domain Bacteria; phylum Planctomycetota; class Planctomycetia; order Pirellulales; family UBA1268; genus BAIKAL-G1-2R. Next base: position 12,136 of record QWQJ01000028.1, read on the forward strand.
CAGCATTGCCCCGGGCCTCGCCTCGGCACAGGCTTGCATGGCGCGGCCGCGAGCGTCGACCAACCGCACGGCATCATCAAAATCGATCGCATTGGCAAAAACAAGCGATGTGTATTCACCTAACGACAGGCCGGCTGTAATTGTGGCCTTGGCCAGCACTCCGGCCCCAGCAGCCTGATCCGATCGAGACCGTAAGACTTCAAGTGCCGCAAGGCTCGTGACGAGGATCGCCGGTTGGCTGACAGCCGTTGTGTTGAGTGTGGAAGCTGGGCCGTGACGACAAATATCGAGCAGATCGTAACCCACAATTGCATGAGCGCGAGCAAATAATTTTGCCGCCAGAGGATGGCTGTCGCACCATTCTCCAGCCATGCCAACCACTTGGGCACCTTGACCCGGAAACAGGATTGCTGTGACCGGCGGCGTTCCAAGCGGCGCACTGCTAAGCAACGACTCGCTCGAAATCACTGCTGCCGCTTCACTGAGAGACTGTGGCGGAATTTGGGCCCGCAGACTGCACAAGGACTCAGCCCTCAGTCTTGATCACGACCCGACCCATATAAAAGCCGCAGTTGCCGCAAATACGATGGGTGGGGACCGACTTTCCGCAGTTGGAGCAGAATGTCAACTGACGCGGGGTGAGAAAATCGTGCGCCCGTCTCGACCGGGTTTTTTGATTTGACTGCCGTCTCTTTGGAACTGCCATAGGTTCACCGTGAGGTCTGGGTTGATCGCGATTCTAACTGTAACTCCCAGCGTAGCCCACGGTCAATGCAGCCTTCAAGAAAGCCCGCTTTGGCCGATCAATTGCCTAGCCGAAGACTGCCCTCACTTTCGAAAGTGCCGCTCGCCGAGCTTTTTTTAAAACAGGCGTGCCTGTGGGCCGCTCTTGGGTAAAGCCCCTAGGTGTTGTTCGCCTCGCTCGGTGAGCAGGCGGCCTCGCGGCGTTCGTACAACGAGTTCGCAGCGCAGCATGTAGGGCTCGACATCGTCCTCCAGCGTATCTGGGGCAGTGCTCATCGTGTGAGCGATTGCATCGAGGCCGACAGGACCGCCACTAAAGACTCGCTGAATTGTCTCTAGATACTTGCGATCAAAGCCGTCGAGGCCCAGTTCGTCGATACCCTGCATCTCTAGCGCTGTTCGCGCGATCTCCACATCGAGCAGGCCGCTGGTGCGGCTGGTCGAGAAATCCCGGATCCAACGCAGTCGATTGTTGGCCAAACGCGGCGTGCCCCGACTACGGCGGGCAATTTCATCCGCCGTGGCGTTGTCCATAGGCATGGAGAGCTTGACAGCCGATCGTCGGACGATCTCGGCCAGATCGGCTGCCGAGTAGTAGTCGAGATGTTCCCGCATCACAAATCGGTCACGCATCGGCGCGGAGATCAAACCAGCTCGAGTGGTGGCTCCGATCAGCGTGAACGGCCGCAGCGGCATGTTGATCGTGCGGGCACTGACGCCTTCTCCAAGCGTGATGTCGATGCGAAAGTCTTCCATCGCTGGATAGAGAAACTCCTCCACGGCAATCGGTAGTCGATGAATCTCATCGATAAAGAGCACCGACCCCTCCGAGGCGTTGCTCAGATAGGGGAGCAAGTCTTTCGGGGCACTCAAGGCCGCACCACTGGCAATCTGTAGCGTGGCACCGAGTTCGCGGGGAATGCAGGTGGCAAATGTCGTCTTGCCGAGTCCCGGCGGGCCGTCGAGCAGGATATGCCCCAGCACCTCGCCTCTAATCCTGGACGCATCGACAGCAATTGATAGCCGCTCAAACACGGCCCGTTGACCGACCATCTCGCTAAACCTTTGCGGCCGCAGCACGCGGTCTTCAGCCGGCGGCACCTCGTCAGGCTGAATCGATGGTTCGCGAAAATTTGTCATAACCACATTCTAGCCCAGCCAGGGAAAACCCGACACATTCTTTTCTTTACTCATCACACATTGATCAGCAGGCAGGGCAGACGACTCTGTTTTTGAAAGTGCCGAGTGCTGGCCTTTAGCGAGGCTTGTGCATTTGACGGTAGATCGCTTCGAGTGACTCTTGCACATCGCGATATTTTTTTCGTCCCTCTCTCAAGCTGTCGACCAACCGCCTCGCGTCGGATTCAGAATGGCCCAATGATCGCAATACCTCAAACGTTTCCAGCAGCACATCGGCTCCCGGCCCCGCCTCACCTGGCGACTCCCGCGCGACGAGGAGTGCAAATTTTGGCATGCGTCGCCGCAGTTTGGCGATCATGCGTTCGGCTGTGGCCGCCCCAATGCCCGGCAGCGTCGCTAGCAGCGTGGCGTCTTGCTCCTCAATGGCAGTGGCAATTTCACCCACGGCCCGCACCATCGCCCGTAGGGCCTTGCGCACACCAACACCATCAACTTCCAAAATCAAATCGAAAAATTCTCGCTCGACCTGTGACAAAAAACCGACCAATCGGGGCACCAGATTACCCCGCGTCGGATTGCCTTCGAGAAACTCAAGTGTGTGAAGCGTGACCGTCTGGCCAACTTTATGTTGCAACTCCCGTCGCACCAGTTCTGGCACGAGCACTTCGTGAACAACCGGCCCGATGGCCAGTTCAATCGCTGTCGAATCGACTTTCTCAAGCAGGCCAGAAATCTTTTTTATCACGCTTTGATGTTCCCCAGGGAATTGAGCGGTAAACCCAGATGCAGCGGACGAAGACGTAAATGATAGTCGGCCAAGGCCACAGCCAGCGCATCGGCTGCATCGGCTGGTTCCGGTCGGCTGGCCAGACCGAGTTCTCGTTGCACGGCAATTTGAATTTGCTCCTTGCCAGCGTGACCGCTGCCGGTGAGCATGCTTTTGATGCGGGTGGGGAGGTAGTTGTGAACGGCCAAGCCGGCCTCTGCTGCAGCTAGACAGATCACCCCTCGGGCATGTCCCATCAAGATCGCCGTCTTAGGAAATCTGGAATGCACAAAGAGTTGTTCGATCGCCATCGCCGAAGGCTTGAACATTTCCAGGACCTCGCGTACGCCAGCGTGAATCGTGAAGAGCCGTTCTTCGAGCGTCTCGCCACGGGAACGGACGGTGCCAGCCTCAATCAGTCGCACTCCACCACCTGAACACTCAACCACGCCGTAGCCTGTGATATTAAGACCGGGATCAAAGCCGACGACCCGCAGGGGGGCGTCGGCCGAAGGCTGATCGGACGGCTTAGGTATACAATCTTTAAATGTCATCGAGATAAGCCTAACGGGAGATTCAGCCTCAGCCCAAGACCACATCCTCTGCTTCTGCGAGCAACGGCGGCCTTACGCGGAATCGGTAGGGATTGCGTTTGTCACACAGACCGCTCAATCGTTTGCGTTTACGTGACGGACTTCTCACGAAAAGTCGCGATGTGCTTTCTGGCAGGGTCGCCACCCCGCCCAGCGGCTTGACATACTAAGTATATATTTGTACACTTATTCTACAAGGACGTTTTCTTTCGGCTTTTTGTTCCTGTAGACTCAGTGCGGCTATGAACACTTTTCGCATCCATCTATGAGGAGTTCCGCGAATCGCTTGGCGAGGCTGCAGCCAAGGCGTTGGCGCAGACGCTCGGCAGCATGCTGGAAGAGATGAAGGGCTCCGTCACGAAAGAGGACCTCCGGATTCTCTCGGAATCTATAAAAGATTCGGACGATCGGAATGTCTCGCGACTTGAGTCGGCCATCGCAAACCTTGCTGAGGCTCAGGGTCGCACAGAAGTCTGCGTTGTCGAACTGGCCGCTGCCCAACAGCGAACCGAAGCTCGACTCGAAGAATTGGCTGGAGCCATGCGATCGCTGGCTGCCGTCGTGGAAAAGCTAGTCATCCGCACCGATAGGCACGAAGGCTCGCTCTTGGAGATGAAGTTTCGCAATCGCCTGCCTGCGTACCTCAAACTTTTCTTGCGAAAGGGCCGCGTGGTCTGCGCAACAGACCTGCTCGATGAAATCGAGGCTTGCCACACGCAGTCTGAGGTTGAAGATTTTTTGAGGGCCGATGTGGTCGCAATAGGGGTTGTCGCAGGCTAGCCAACCTTCCTTGTGGTGGAGGTGTCCTACACGGCCGATGCCGACGATGTGACTCGAGCCGCTCGTCGGGCTGCCTGCCCCAGCAAAGCAGGACTGCCAGCCATCGCACTCGTAGCCTGTGAGGTGATGCCGCCTCAGACCGCCGCTTTCGCGAGGGAGCAGGCCTTGCGGATATGGGTCAACGGTCGAATGGTCGACCTACCGCCCTGATGAGCCAGTCTGTATCAAATACACCCCGCTGGGCTCGAACCAGCAACCTTCGGTTTCGTAGACCGATGCTCTATCCAATTGAGCTAGGGGTGCGTAGGACCAACTCAAGATACTGTATCGACCGACGAGTCACTAGTTCGCCGTAAAAGTTTGCCAAAAAAACCCGCCCTCCAGCGAGCACGCCAGGTTCAGGACCTATTTCATCGCCGGCTGGCCGACCGCCTGAGCGACCAGAAATCCGTCCTTATCCACAGTCCAGGCGGAGTCAAGAAAAAAAGCCGCTGGCTCGTCGCTATCAATGTTTTCAAGTGGCAAGCTGAGTGTCGCGCCAATCACAAGCGTGCGGGTATCGCCTTTTTTCACGACGACTGATTCCAGAGGCTCGCGGTTTAATCGCTGGCGTGCACAGGCCTCCGGCCAGACCACAACGCCACTGAGCACGCGGCCCACCGACTCTTTCTTTTGAGTTAATTCATGGTCGGCAAGCGATCGCAGCGACGGGGTATTCATTGCCACCAATCCCCCCGAGCCTCGCGGTGCAAAAGCGACAACGGGTTCAATTCCAAAGGCCTCTCGAAATCGAGTGGCTGCTTCTTGTGCTAAGGGAAGCTCTGCTAAATCCTCAATCGGCATGATCACAGCCTGAAGCGTATCGCCCCAACCGGACAGGGGAGCGTTTTGATCCAGCGACTCGCGGGAAATCGCCAACACCTGTTCGCTGCGGGCCAACCAGAGCGTGATGCCTTGGCTCACAATCGCATCCCCTATCGCTCGCGCTGAGAGATGCCAATCGGCCACAAGTGTGCGGATGCCCAGCAAGGCCCCGCCCAGAAGACCCAGTTGAACATAAAGCGGATCACCCGGGGCCAGCGACGAGAGCAGTCGATCGGTGCGACGGATCAAGCAGGCTCCATCAAAAGCCTCTGCGCCTGCAGCGAGTGCCGCCCAGTCAAGACCCTTGCCAGTGGCCTGATCAATAACCACAACCGTGCGAGACTTTTGAGCAGACGGACGTAAAGACCTCAGCAGATCGTTCGCCGCTGGCTGCATGGCCAGTGGCTGGCCGCTGACAAGCTCCAGCGGCCGACCAGCAAGCACCGCCGCATACGTCCCAGCCAAACTGTCCGGTGCAACGTCGCTATTTGTGAACGTCACATTCGCTGATTGACTCTTGCCTGCGACGACAAGATCACCCCCTGTGAATAAGCGACCGGTCGCATCAATGTGGAGCACTTCGCTGCGAAATGTTTTCAGCCACGTCAGCATATCCCGTCTGGACGATCGCCCAACGCGCATCCTTCGGCGCACCGTGCTGGCAGTGATTTCCTGCAGGGCCAGTCGCGACTCGTCGGGATGCGCTCCGATCGGCAGAGCAGGGCCGTAGGTGAGCGTCAGCGGCCGACGCCAGCCTCGCGGCCGCTTTGTAAAAAATCGTCCTTCAGAAAAGGACAGGAGGCTGCCCCACATGCCATCGATGTGCAAGGGCAACAGCGGCGCCTCCACCCGTTCTAAAATCCATTCGAGTCCTCGCTTAAATCCCATGATTTGGCCGGTGCGTGAGATACCTCCCTCGCAGAAAATACCGATCACATCACCGTCGGCAAGTCCCGATTGAATTGCCTTGAGCGCTTGGCCAATCGATTTTGGACGTGGCTCAAACAGAATAAACCGCCACTGATCTGCCAGCATTCGTATAAATCGGCCTGGAATATTTGGGCCATACACCACGAGTCTCACTGGCCGCTGGCTGGACAGCACAACAATGAATCCATCCAGCCACGATAGATGATTGGCAATGATGACAACCGGCCCTGTGGCTGGCAGCAAGTGGGGCCGGTCAATGCGGAACCGATACAGCGAGTGCACAATCGACCCCACAATGAAACGCAAGGTAGCCCGCGGTGCGGCGTAGACAGCCAGAGCAGTTGCCAGCAGTGCTAAAACGGCAAAGATTCCGAAGATGCTGCGGGCCGAGAGTAGCGGTGCCGCCGCATCGCCCAAGGGAGTCCGCAGCAATCCGTAGAGCAGCGAGGCGGCAAACATACCGGCAAAGACAAGCAAATTGAGCGTGGCCAACAGCGAGCCCCGCCGAGTTGCCGGGCTTTGTTCTTGAAAATAAGCCTCGAGCGGCACATCAAAAATGCCCGCCCCAAGTCCCAGCAAAACGAGTGAACTAGCGGCGAACCACCAGCCAAAGCCACTGCTGACGCCAGCAGAAAAAATGGTTGGCGAACTGAAACAGAGGCAGAGCGATCCTGCCGCCATCAGTACCGCACCTAGTGGAACAAGCCCTCTATTGACGCCCTGTGTGGAAATCTTACCCGCAATCAAACTGCCTACCCCAATGCCGCTCACAAGCGCTACGAGAAGAGGTACCATCTGGCTTTGCGATGTGGCACCTGCTTCGGTCGCAAACTGATCAACATTCAGCTGGGCCACTGCGGCCAGACCCCAAAAAAAGATAATCCCAGCGGCAGCAGCAGATAACTCGCGGCTGCGAAACAGCTCTGATAGGTCGCTCACCGTGCGGGCCAACGCGTTCCACGGCGGCGGGACCTGTGGATCGGCAGCCTTGCGCGGCACCAGCCATAGAGATGCCAGCCAGCCGGCCACTGCCAGCCCCACTAGCACAACAGTCGCAGGGAAGGCGTGCACCCAACGAGCAGACGAATGGAGGATTCCGTCAGTCCCTGGCAGGGGAGTCTTGTCGGCCAGCCAACTGCCAACCGTCATTCCGACGAGTGTTGCCACGAGTGTCACCATGGCAAACAGACCGTTGGCGTTTGAAAGCCTGGCAGACGGCACTGTTTCAGGAATCGTGCCCAGCATGCTCGGCGCCAGGAGTGCCGCTTGGCAACCGATCACAGCCACGCTGCCCAGCAACAACCACAATCCAACAGGCAGGTTGGCAAGTCCCCCCCCTGAACCCACTCCCCAGGCGATGACGCCCGCAGCCAGAACAACAATCAGAATCTCGGCAAACTTGCACCAAACGATCACCGTTCGTTTGGGATAGCGGTCGGCCAAGTAGCCCGCCAGCCACGCCAGCAGCACAAACGGCAAGACGAATCCTGCCGTGCCGATCGTCAGAACAAGCGCGGTGCCTGCTGCAGCGGTTGAACCAGTGGCCGCCACTACCCGCTTGCCCAAGCCAATTGCCAGCCACCGCAGCACGTTGTCGTTGGTGACGGTCAGCATCCGCAGGAGCAGCAAAGAGCGAAATCCTCCGGCCAGAGCACCACCACCCACATGGACTACCGGGCTTGATTCACAAGAGTGCTGTTCCAAGTGTCGTTCTCGCTCGAGGTTTCCTCAACGCTAAAAAAAACACTGTTGAGGCTGAAAACAAGGTACCAGTTGCCCACCGGCTTACCCAGACTCGCGGCCCTAGTGGCTGACTTTACAGGCTGTTTGCAGCAGGGGGTGGTAGGAGCGTATCCTTGGACAGATCGACTGAAAGTGTTCAAGGCCACTTTTGAGTCCTCGACTTTTAATCTTTTCAAGCCCCGAACTTCAGCCTCTCTTTAAAAACTATGATTCTTTTTCTGAACCCCGTGTCTTTTACAAGTTCAAATGTTCTTGGCTGCGTGGCCTTTGGACTGACCCGGCGTGATCGAATTCGATCAATCATGCTCGCCTGCGTTGTTGTCGTCATGTGCGGTGCAGCTTCACAGAGCAGCGCTCAAGGCGTCGTCTATGAAACCTTGCGTCCTGTGCAAGTCATGCCTTCCATGCAACCAAACGTTGCCAACTACACGCCAGCTGGCAACTACGCAGCCGTCACTGCGTTCTCCCCTCCAGTTGTGGTTGGGTACAGTCCCCAAGCGGTCGCTGTGGCCAGCTACTTCCCGCCCGCCAATGCGCAGTCGGCCATGAGCGTCGGGATGCCCGTCACTTCATACTACTCGCCTGCAACCGCCTATTACGCGCCGACGACGGCCTATTACGCGCCGACGACGGCCTACTACGCTCCAGCATTGGCTCTACCAGTGACCGCTTATTATCCACCTGCCTACTACGCCCCTGCCATGCCGCTCTATCGACGGGGCATCTTTGGCGGGTATCGCCCCGTCCGTGGCGTCTATGGCGTGCCGGCGTATTGATTTTATTTCTCCGATCAGTCCGCTGATGCGGTTCTTCAGGGTCATGTGAACTCACGCAACCAACAGGCCATTCAAAATCCATCGGATTCTGGCCCACTGGAACTCGGGGGCACTCGACATGCGTGTTGGCGGCTATTTCTTGACCGGTTGTCGACGCCCACTATAGTACGGTCAGTAGGGTCAGCAATTCGTGATGACGCGAAAATCATTGTCTCTTTTGCTCTTTCGATCCCCAGTGCTACAGATTGGTGAATGATGCGTACGGTCAACATTATTGGTGCTGGTCCCGGAGGTTTGGCTTGCGCGATGCTCTTAGCGAGGGCAGGCGTGAGGGTGCGGATCCTCGAGAGACTCCCTGTTCCCGGCGGTCGCACTAGCACCATCTCCACACCGGAAGGTTTTCGGTTTGATCTCGGGCCAACCTTTTTTCTCTACCCGCGTATTTTGGAAGAAATCTTCACTTCCTGCGGCTACAACCTGCGGCAGGAAGTGGAAATGGTGCGTCTTGATCCACAGTATCGCCTGGTGTTTGGCGCTGGCGGTGAATTGCTTGCCACACCCGACGTGGGCCGGATGGAGGCCGAGGTTTCACGACTCTCGCCTGTTGATTGCGGGTCGTTCACGCGGTTTATGGAGGCAACTCGGAAAAAATTTGCTAGCTTTGCTCCTTTTATGGAAAAGCCTTTTGAGAGTTGGCTTGATCTCGCCAATCCAGATCTCTTGAAGTTGATGCCGATGCTCAAACCGTGGAGGAGCCTCGATGCGGAGTTGGGAACCTTCTTCTCCGATGAGCGCATCCGTCTGGCTTTCACATTTCAATCGAAGTATCTGGGCATGTCGCCGTTTCGTTGCCCGAGTCTCTTTTCCATTCTCTCGTTCCTTGAATACGAACATGGTGTGTACCACCCGATTGGTGGCTGCGGGGCCGTCTCAACGGCGATGGCACGGATCGCCCAGGAGATGGGGGTTGAGATTCACTACCAAGAACCAGTCGAATCCCTTGAGTTTTCCGGCCGACGCATCAAAGCCGTACGCACCAATCAACGTGAGTATGCGGCCGATGCCACAGTGGTCAATGCCGACTTCGCTCGCTGCATGACGCGACTGGTACCCGACCATCTGCGGCGACGCTGGACTGATCGCACCATTGCCTCAAAACGTTTTTCATGCTCCACATTTATGCTTTATCTCGGTATTGAAGGCCGCTACGACTCGATCCCACACCATTCGATCTACCTCTCAAAACAGTATCGCGATAATTTAGCTGATATTGAAACGCGACACAGGCTCGGCAGTGATCCGTCGATGTATGTTCAGAACGCCTGCGTGACTGATCCCACGCTCGCTCCGCCCGGGATGAGCACGCTTTATCTGCTCATCCCCGTGACCCACCGTCACCCCAATGTTGACTGGCGGCGAGAGGCGCCGCGATTTCGCGAGATCGCTCTGGATCAGTTTGAACGCCTCGGCATCCACGGCGTCAGAGATCGGATTCGTTACGAGCGGACGATCACGCCGGATGACTGGCAAGACGACTATGAAATCTATCGTGGAGCAACTTTCAATCTCTCCCACGACCTTGGTCAAATGCTCCACAGGCGTCCTCACAATCGGTTCGAGGACTTGGAGGGTACGTATCTGGTGGGCGGTGGCACCCATCCAGGGAGCGGCCTGCCTGTCATCTACTCCTCGGCCAACATCACATCGCAACTGTTACTCAAGGATTTGGGGATTGATCCGATGCAGAGAGCTCAATCCCATCGCTCGGCTCACCCGCAGAGTCGATCAGACGAGATTTGCCGTGAAGAGCCCGCGGGGGCTGTCTCATCTTCGTGAGCACTATCAACGCCAAGCGTCGGCGACACTTTTGATGGTAGAACATTTTGCAAACTAGACGAACCACTGTGATGCGACAAAAACTATCTCCTTCCGCAAACAACTCCCCACAAGACTGATGCCGTTGGCCGGACTGGCCAAGAGGTTTCGTTAGAGGACACCGCAATGATTCAGGCGAGCAAGCAGAGCAGGGCAGAAAAACAAACTGGCACGCAGCGTGAAAATAATCGCGTGGTGGTGATCGGCGGTGGACTCGGCGGTCTGGCATCGGCCTGCACACTCGCTGCTCGCGGATACGCCGTTACACTCTGCGAAAAGAATGCTTGGGTCGGTGGCAAAGCCGCCGTACTGGCAGAGCAAGGTTTTCGATTTGACATGGGCCCGACGATCTTGACGATCCCTGGTGTTCTGAAGCGGATTTTTTCCGAAGCTGGTCGTGAACTCGAAAGCGTTCTGGACCTCGTGCCGCTCGATCCGCAGTGGCGAAGCTTCTTTACGGATGGCTCGACCCTCGATCTCGTTTCTGATGTTGCTCAGATGCGCACCACTCTGGATGCCTATGCCCCGGGGAGCGGGGCAGGGGATGGCTACGTTCGTTTCATGCAGCTTTCCGAGCGACTCCATCGGATTTCGAATGATTTTTTCTTCTGGAGATCGGTGGGAGGGATGAAGGATATGTTTAATCCCCGCCTGAGCCTCAACTTTTCAGCCCTCAAAGAGGTCCTAGGAATGCGGCCGGGCCACAGTGTGGCTGGCACCGTAAGGTCGTTTGTCAGTGATGAACGAGCCGCGCAGATGCTCGACCATTTTACCCAGTATGTTGGCAGCGCCCCTGATGCTTCTCCTGCAGTGCTCTGCGGCATCGCTCACATGCAGGCCCATGAGGGGGTGTGGTATCCACGCGGCGGAACCGGTGCTGTGCCACGGGCTCTGGCCAGCCTGGCAGTTGACCTCGGAGTCGAAATTCGCACACGCACACCCGTGCAGCGAATCATTGTGGAAAAAGGACGCGTGCGAGGCGTCGAAACACAGCAGGGAGAAATCATTGCTGGCGGTGCCGTCATCAGCAACTCCGATACTGTCCGCACCCATCGCGAACTCGTGGCAGAACCCTCGCGAAGCCGCTTCCTCAGCAGACGCACCTATGAGCCTGCCTGCTCAGGCATTGTTCTCTACCTCGGCCTCGACAAGCGGTACGAGCAACTCATCCACCACAATTTTATTTTTTCTGCCGATCCGCACGAAGAGTTTGAGTCTATTTACCGCCGCGGAGAACCAGCAGCCGACCCCACCGCCTATGTCTGCGCTCCGGCTGTCACGGAACCGGAAGTCGCGCCCCCAGGTGGCGAATCCCTCTATGTATTGGTCCACACTCCCTACCTCAGGCCACACCACGATTGGTCAAAAATGTTTCCCGCCTACCGCAGGCGGATCATTGAAAAACTGGAACAAACCGCGGGACTGAAGGATCTTGAGCAACACATTGTCTTTGAAAAATCTCTCACACCGCAAGATATTCATGATCGTTACCACGTGCTCAATGGTGCGATCTACGGCCTCGCCAGCCATGGCCGATTTCTCGGCGCTTTTAAGCCTGCCAACCGTTCGCCCGACATTGAAGGGCTTTATCTGGCAGGTGGTTCGGCCCACCCAGGTCCTGGCATGCCAATGGTGCTGATGTCGGGCTGGATCGCAGCCGACTGCGTCGATCAAGACAAACTTGTAGAGCCAGCCACGGTGGCGTCTCGCGCAGAAGCCTATTCTGCGGTTTGACACTTCCGATCAA
>QWQJ01000072.1 GCA_003670865.1 Planctomycetota bacterium
CCAAAAAAGCCTGGCGTCAAAAAGCCCAGCCGTAAGAAGACTGTCAAGGAAGTGAGGATGAAGGCCTACTGGGGCGTCTTCACTGGCTCCATGAAAAGACTCGTACTGTTTGAATATGCCGATAAAAAAGCTGCCGAAAAGAAGGCTGCCGATCTGACCGCTTCGTCGCGTGCCCAACACTTTGTGCAATTGGTCAAGGAAGCCATCACCGATTAAACTTTGCATGGTACCCAACTCTTTGAGTCATTGGTCGCTGTCACAGTCGTCTGGCTGTCTGTTTCTGATCGCTCTATGCCTCTGGGTAGCGGGGTGCTCGACGAGCACCAATAAAAAAACAAAAAAGGGCTCGACAGGCGGTGCGGCTGAAAAACTTCCTGTCATTGATGCCGACACGGCCATTGCTATCGACGCCGGGAGAATCACCGTCGCTTCACCCGTCGGCTGGACGCGATCGCCAAAGTCGAAGAACTATCTAGTTCGGTATCAGCCCGGAGCGAAAAAAACATTTCCCTCGATCGTGGTAACGGCAGACGATGCGTTGGCAGGGTTCACAGAGATCACAACGGAAAATCAGCCGCAGTTTGTCGAAGCGATCGCCACCGACCTGGCTGCGACCTTTTCGAAAGAAGGTAAGAGTTCCCTGCTCAAAAAACCGACGGCCGTCTCCTTGGGGTCTCATCTCGGGGTGTCTTGGGCTGCTCCCGGCACGGCCAAGGTAGGTGGGCTTAGCGAAAATCTCGATCGGCTGCTCTACGCCGTTGTGATTGGAGGCCGGTTGTACACCGTTGAAGTTCGCGCACCCAAGGGAAAGCTGGACGACACTGGCCGTGCGGCCGCCAAGGCTGTGGCGATAGCCCTGACAGCCTCCGGCGGTGGGGCCGTTGATGGTCCGCCCGATCCTGAGGCAGTCCCTGACGCTTAGGACTCTCTTCCAAGACGCCTGTCTCACCGAGGTACGATTTTGTTCAAGCCACACGATGATTAGACTTCGCCGGTAGAAGGCGCGGGCTCATTTTGACTCGGAGTTTTTTCTGCGTGACAAAGCCAACACCACTCCCCCTGCAACGATCCGCCTCCCGGGGGAATTTCCAATCCGGTCAAAGCCGCCCGCCGATTGGCTCTAGGATCGTGGCAGTCTCTCCCGACGACGGCTCTGCCATCGATTTAAGAAATCCTGCTCTGGCAGCGCTCCTTTCCTGGTGCCTGCCGGGATTGGGGCAGATCTATCAGGGTCGCACCCAAAAGGGGGCAATTTTTATGGGCGCGATCATGGCCACATTTCTCATCGGGCTGTGGCTAGGAGGAGGCAAGGTTGTCTACGCGTCGTGGAAACCAGGCGAGACTCGCTGGGCGTTTGTCTGCCAGGCGGGCGCTGGCTTGGTGGCATTGCCTGCCGTGATTCAGTCGAGGCACCTCAACGGGTCCGCTCGGCAACCACTGCTGCCCATCGCTTTCATGGCACCGCCCCTAAGTGCCGGACAGTATGTATCGCGAGAGTATGCCGAAAGCCTCACGGAGTCGGATCCCGACATCGCAGCCGACGATTTCTTTGACAAGCCTCCGCTTCGCCAATTTCGTGGCGATCAGCTTTCGATCTGGCATCGCCGGCTGGGAAAATTTTTTGAGATCGGCACGCTCTACACAATGCTTGCCGGAATGCTCAATCTGCTGGTGATCTTCGATGCCTGGGCGGGGCCTTTGGGCACGCCCACCGATGAAGATCGTAAGCGGCATAAAAATGCTACTGACAAAAACATCCCGACCCCGACCTAACGCTCAAGAATCTTTTGCCTTTCCATGATGCTCTCCTTTCAAACGCTGATTTATGGGGTATTGATTGCGCTGGCAATCCCAGACGGCCTACCGGTCACCCCCCTCTTGGCAACGCTTGCCGAAAAAGTACCTGGCATTTTTTACGGCCTGCCACTGGTCGCCTTGGCCAGCTTGATCTTTGCTGCGACGCACCACGAAGACCCGGCCGAGATTCGGTTTGCAACCGTTCACTGGGCTGTCTGGCTGGGGGGCATTTTGGGAACAGTTTTCGTGGCCGTCGTGCTGATCGGCTGGATGGCCTGAGCAGCCAAACGTCGCAGTTGGCCGCAGGCGGCATCAATTTTGGCTCCCTTGCGACGACGCACCTGCACGTTGACGCCCGCTGCCCGTAGCACGTCAAGAAATCGCTCTCGCGATCCTTGCGTTGGCTCGCGCCACGGTAGTCCGACTACCGAATTGTAGGGAATGATGTTGACGAGCGCCGCGCGGCCGCCGAGCAGTCGCACCAAATCGCGGGCCTGTTCGGGCGAATCGTTGACGCTGCCCAAGAGCACATATTCAAATGTCAAACGCCGGCCAGAGACTTCCCAGTAGCGATCGGCGCTAGCCATGATCTCGGCGAGTCCGCTCGACTTATTGATCGGCACAAGTTGCGTCCGCAACGCGTCATCGGCGGCGTGCAGAGAAACAGCCAGATGGTAACCCGGATTTTCTTCACTCAAGCGATCGATGCCCTTGGGTAAACCAACAGTCGAGACGGTGATGCGTCGCTGCGAGATGCCCAGCCCGTCTGGATGCTGTGCCGTCGCTAGGGCCGGTAAGAGGCGGTCGAGGTTGGCCAGTGGTTCTCCCATGCCCATCACAACGATATGGCTGATCCGCTCAGTGATCGGGAGCAGATGGGCCAGTCTGAGCAACTGCTCCAGAATCTCTCCGGTCGTCAAATTGCGGACGACGCCGTCAATGCCGCTGGCACAAAACACACAGCCCATCGCGCAGCCAACCTGTGAACTAATGCAGACGGTGCGACGCTCTTGCTCGCGAAGCAGCACGCACTCGATCCGCTGCCCATCGTGAAGCTCGAGCAGCAATTTTTCCGTTCCGTCCTCGGCGACGGCGTGCGTGACGATCGAAGTAGTCCAGATTCGATACCTATTCTGGAGCTTTGTCCGCAGGGAGAGCGGCAGATCGGTCATGTCGTCAAACGACGCGGCGCGGCGACCAAATAGCCACCGCTGGATCGCTTGAGCCCGCCAGGCCGGTTGTTGCTGGCTTTTGAGCCAAGCCAAAAGAGTCTCATTGGATTCGAGAATAGCCAACTGTTCAGCCCCGAGAGCCGATTGTGCGTCGACCAAGGACGCCTTGGAGTTGGCATCGACGTCGATGATAGGGAGGAGCGGCATGGTGTGGTATCGACGGTAGAGCGGGGAAAGATTGAATCGAATAATTGCCACTGGTACTCAAAGAATCAGCATAGTAAGCTTTGCAAGAGTGACGCGTTGGCCGAGCAATCTGATCTATCATACCTCATCCCTTTCCCCCTTCCGCTCAAGCCCCATTCAAAATTGAAGCCCCAACCCACCATGAGTAGTGAAATGAGCGGTGAAAAAAATAGTGAGAAACGCACACAGTGGGTCTACGACGAAAAGACTTTCCCCGTTTGGAATCAGTCGTTTGAAATGGCTGATCGAACCGAGATGATTCGCCAAGATTTGTGGGCGGGCCGCAGCATCGCCATTTTGTTGGTTGTGCTGGTGGCCGTCGGACTTTCCCTGTCTGTTTTGACTGTTGCCTTCTTGGCTACTTGGCGATAGACAGCTTCTCTGGCTATTGGGATTCTCTTTGGGTGAGCGCACATTCTTTAGGTCGATGCATGGGTAAGGTACGGGCCGATTGATTGAGGCCCGCGGACCATCCCTCTGAAGCTCTGTAAGGCGCACCCCTCTCTTGACCCATGTGCTACGGTTTGTTAGTTTCTCGCGAGGTTCTTATTTTGTCACTGATGTGCAAAATAAGCTTTTGGGTTCGGTCCTTACGGCGCACCGATGTCATCATCACACCTTGCAGCGCGTGTCGCCTCCTGCGATCTAGCCACGACCACGATTCAGGCACCGGCAAAGCTCAATCTTTCGCTGGCGGTGCTGGGCAAGCGTGACGACGGTTTGCACGAAATCGAATCGCTGATGGTGCCGGTGACGCTCCACGACACGCTCCACGTGCGAGCGACCGAAGGACCGGCCATCACGCTGCAAGTCGGCTTTGCCGGCCGACTTGCCGAAGGGGCCGCTCAGGCACTCAATCGAGATGTGCCCGTCGATGCCACAAACCTTGTCGTTCGCGCTGCGCAGGCACTCGCCCGCGAGGCCGGCGTACAGAAAGGGCTGGCTATCGAATTGATCAAGGAAATTCCCTCGGGCGCTGGGCTGGGGGGTGGTTCCAGCGATGCTGCGGCAGTCTTGATGGCGGCATCACAGGTCTGGGGGCTCAACTGGCCACGCGAACGATTGGCAGCCATTGGCGCCGAGATCGGCAGCGATATCCCGTGGTTTTTTGCCGGCGGGCCGGCTATCGCAAGGGGCCGTGGCGAACGCGTCGAACCAGTATCAGGCATTCCGCCGTTATCGGTGGCCATTGTCTGTCCGGCGGTGGGGCTCTCAACGGCGTCAGTCTATGCGCGATGTGTGCCAGACGGTTCACGGCGAGGCTTAGCTCCACAATTAGTAGCCGCACTCAATCAGGGACTATCTGCCGCTGCTTTATCCCTCCTCTATAATGCCCTTGAGCAACCCGCTCGGGAAATCTGCCCTGAAGTTACCCAACTGCTGGCAGACCTCTCGGCAGCCGGAGCGGTGCGACCGATGATGACAGGCAGCGGCAGTGCCTGCTTTGCACTTGTGCCATCTCGCAGCGAAGCGGAGCAGATCGCAGCCCGCTTAGAGGCTCTAGAAGTGCGTCACACAAAACTATGGCCGGGAGTTTTTGTCGTTGGGTTTGGGGGAAACTGACACCATGAATATCACCGATGTTCGAATTAAGTTGGTCGAAAATGCCGCCGAGCGTTTGCTGGCTTTTTGCGCTATTACGATCGACGGCTGTTTTGTCGTGCGTGATTTAAAGATTATCGGTGGGCCGACGGGTCTGTTTGTGGCCATGCCCAGCCGCAAGCTGACTTCGCACTGCCATAGCTGCTGGTTCAAAAATCCACTGCGGGCAGTGTATTGCAGCCAGTGCGGCAAGAAGCTTCTGGACAGTGAACTACCTCGTGCCGACGACGGTCGCCTCCGGCTTTATGCCGACATTGCCCATCCCATCAACGCTCAAAGCCGTGACTGTATTCAAAGGCGGGTCGTGCAGGAATACGAGTCGGAGGTTCTGCGATCACATCAGCCCGGCTACGCATCGCGTTACGACTGCATCGGCGACGAAGAACACCGCACAGTCCAATAGTAGCGGCGTGGATTTTTTCTCACGCCCGCACAAGTGTGTGGAAATCTTTGCTGAGCCTCATAGTAATCGGTCCGGGCGTTCCAGACCCGATGCAGCGGCCGTCAATCGTGACGACTGGAATCACTTCGGCGGCGGTCCCTGTCAAAAAGCATTCGTCGGCCGTGTAGAGATCATGCCGCACAAGCGTCGCTTCGACAGCGATCATGCCGGCCTGAACAGCCAGTTCTAAAACGGCGTTGCGAGTGATGCCTTCCAGAATACCGGCATCTCGCGGGGGCGTGAGCAGCGCGCCACCCCGTACGATAAAAATATTATCACCGGTGCATTCTGCCACTTCCCCTTTGTGATTGAGCATCAGCGCCTCGACGCAACCAGCCTCTAATCCCTCGAGCTTGGCCATGATGTTGTTGAGGTAATTCAGCGACTTAATTCGTGGAGAAAGCGCCGCCGACTGCGTGCGCTGCGTCGCGGCAGTGACAATCCGCAGTCCCTTCTCATAGTACTCACGCGGGTAAAGACTGATCGTGTCGGCAATGACAATCACCTGGGGATTTTTTGTGCGGGTTGGGTCAAGGCCGAGGCTGCCTGCGCCACGCGTCACTACCAATCGCACATAGCCATCGGCGAGCTGGTTGGCGGCAAGCGTTTGGTTCACAGCATCGGCCACCGCCGCTTTCGAGAGAGGGATCTCCAAGCAGATCGCTCTGGCACTCTCCCAAAGCCGATCGATATGGGCTTCGAGTCTAAAAACGCGGCCCGCATAGCTGCGCAGACCTTCAAACACGCCATCCCCGTAGAGCAGCCCATGGTCAAACACGCTGACACGGGCCTCGTCTTCGGGCATAAGTCGGTCGTTCATAAAAACGATACGGGACATCAGACGATTCCTTGCACGCGGTACTTGGTCTGGCGGAAGTGCCAGGGGATGATTTTTGTTTTAAATTGTTTCAACATGTCCGGCCGCCAGACGCACGATCCTATCGGCCCGCCGGGCAATCGCCGAATCGTGGGTGACCAGCACTATAGAAAGGCCGTCTTCCCGGTTCAACTCGCAAATCGTATCGAGAATCTCAGCCCCACTGGCCTCATCGAGATTGCCTGTTGGCTCGTCGGCCAAGAGCACGCGTGGCTGCGAAACAAGCGCCCGGGCAATTGCCACCCGCTGCATTTCGCCCCCCGAGAGTTGGCGCGGCTTGTGGTGGAGCCTTGCGCCGAGTCCAAATCGCTCCAGGAGCGCGCGGGCGCGACCGCGGGCCTCTGTTTTTCGACGCATCCATTCAAGCACCCCGTATCTCACCATCAAGGGCGCCAGCACATTTTCGAGCGCATTGAATTCCGGCAGCAGATGGTACGACTGAAAGACCATGCCGATGTCGGTGTTGCGCAGACGGTCGCGGTGGTGGGCCGGCAGGTTGTCGATGCGAGTGCCACTCAGATAAACCTCGCCTGAATCGGGCTCGTCAAGCAGTCCCATCAAGTGCAAAAGCGTGCTTTTCCCAGAACCGCTCTGGCCGACGATGGCCACAAAACCGCTCTGATCGAGATCGAAGTCGACGCCCCGTAGGACTTCAAGCAACCCACCGCCCGAACGGTAATTCTTCCGTAATTTTCGCACCGACAATAGCGGAACGAGTGCGTTGCTGCCACGCTCATCGCGCTCACGACCTAAACTCACCGGATTTGTGTCGTCTCTCATGGCTGCTCTAGTCATGCCGCAGAGCCTCCACCGGATGGAGTCGCGCCGCCCTGAGGGCTGGCAAAACACTCGCACCCACAGCAATGCCCACCGCTCCGGCAATGATCCAACTAATCGTATAAACATTGACGATTGTGGGGATCTTAAAGAAGTAGTAAATTGATGGATCAAAGACGCGTTGGCCCGTACACCATTCCACGCAAGCGCGAATTGTGTTGATGTTCCACGTGATCGCCAGACCCAAGGCCAGTCCAGCGCCTGCTCCGAGCATCCCCAGAAAGAGGCCGTAGCCCAGAAAAATCCCTGCCACTCCGCTGGAACTTGCGCCTAGTGATTTGAGAATGCCGATATCACGTGTCTTCTCCACGACGATCATAAAAAAGATGGCGAGAATCCCAAATCCCGCGACGGCAATAATCAAAAAGAGGAGAATATTAAGGACAGCCATCTCCATTTCGACGGCCAT
The DNA here is from genome assembly GCA_003670865.1 of Planctomycetota bacterium. Classification (GTDB taxonomy): domain Bacteria; phylum Planctomycetota; class Planctomycetia; order Pirellulales; family UBA1268; genus BAIKAL-G1-2R. Next base: position 7,383 of record QWQJ01000072.1, read on the forward strand.
CAGCAGCGGGCCCTGCTTATCTCGCCACGAGGAAATCAGATACATGTCGGCAGGAAAAGCCTTTCGCAACTGATCCCGCATCAAGGCTAGATCTGTGCCGGGTGACAGTTTGATTTGAATCGAATTAACGCTGGGAATGCCTGTCTGCGGGTCGATCATGCCGCGCATTCGCTGCAATTCCTGAATCGGCACAAAGACAAAGTTGGAGTCGTATTCGCTCATCTTGCTCTCATAGAAATCGACGACTGTGAATGTGTCGCTGACTGCCTTGGGAGGTGTTCCGGCCGTTGGAAATGTGACTTTGACATCGTCACCCGGCAGGATGAGAAATCGATCGACACCCGTGTTGTCGCGAAAGCTGGCCAAGCCTATCCCCGGCACGATGCCTGTGAACTGCTCTTGTGCGGGATCCATGACGCGCCCTTCCTCGGGTCGCACAGCACGAAATGGGTCTTGTTTGCTGGTCGCTGGATCGAGCGGCGCATCGGTCGCTGGATCCGCTGGCGCATCGGCCGCAGCCAGCACGGCCTCGACTTGAGCGTTGACTGAGCGGACTGGTTGGGATTGAGTTTTTTGGGGTGTCTCTTTGTTGACAGCCGACGGAGCCTGCTGCGACTCCAGTCGCTGTCGCCACAGTCGCTCCCGTTCGACGCGCATCCGCCGGTAAGGCCAGCCCGCTCCTTCCAGTGCCGGTCGCGTCGGTCCCGGGGAGTCTGCCTGACTGTCGACCGTGTCGTATCCACCGTCACGGAGATTGAACGACAGTTGTTTTCGATTATCTGGGTGCTGGAGGTAGCCACCAAAGTCGCTGACGTGTGCGTGAGTCGATTCGTCGATGCCGATAAACATCACCTGCCGCGTCACCCACTGGCCCCGCACTTGAAAGTTGAGCATCGCGGGCACGGCCACCGTCGGCGTCATGCCTGCAATCGCCGCTCCCCCGGCGCGTTTGATCTCCTCCATGTGCCATTTTGGATCTTGAAAGCCGCTGAGCGAGTGGCTCTCAAACACGATGTCGGAGAGAATTCCGTGGATGCGGGTTTGCATCTCGTGAGAGAAGCCGGCCATCACGGCATTCACGACGATCATCGTTGCCACGCCGAGCGTCACGCTGACAACGCTCGCCAACGCGATCCAACGCGTGCGGAGATAACGCCAGCAAAGCAAGAGTTTATACATTGGATGCTCTAGACTTCCGCAAGCCGCCGGTGGATTGGAAATAGAATCACATCCCGAATCGAGGCAGCTGCCGTCAAAAACATGACGAGGCGATCAATGCCTATGCCCAGTCCACCAGCCGGCGGCATACCGTGCCGCAGGGCGCGGATAAAATCGTGATCCATACGGGCCATCGAATCATCAGCCGTCATTCCGGCCAACTGCGTGCGGAAGAGCTGTTCTTGCAAATCTGGATCATTCAACTCCGTGTAGGCGTTGGCTAGCTCCATGCCAGCGACATAGAGTTCAAAGCGTTCGGCAATCTGTGGGTTATCCGGTTTGCGTTTTGTCAGCGGACAGATCGCCGCCGGATAGTCGATTACAAAAACAGGTCCGGCCAGCGTCTCCTCGACGCGGGCTTCAAAGAGATCACTCTTGATGACATCGGGGTGGCGGTCGGCTGTCTCGATCCCAACGGCTCGAGCGGCAGCGGCCACACTCGCCGGATCGGTCGGATCGCACCCGGTCACAGTGGCCAGCAAATCGTCGTACTTCGCCCGGCGAAATGGAGGCGTGAGGTCGATCGTGTGCCCCAGCCATTCAAAGTGAGTGGGCGTGCCTGCGGCCTGAGCACTCTCCACGAGAATTGCTTCGGCCAGATCGATCATTGTCAGATAGTCGCCGTAGGCCTCGTACGCCTCGAGCATGGTGAACTCTGGATTGTGTCGCGGGCTGACTCCTTCATTGCGATAGACTCGTCCCAATTCAAAAACGCGATCCATGCCGCCGACGAGCAGGCGTTTTAAGTGGAGTTCTAGCGCAATGCGGAGCACCAGCGGCATGTCGAGGGAGTTGTGATGCGTCTTAAACGGCCTTGCAGCAGCACCGCCGGCTGTTTCCTGAAGGGTTGGCCCTTCCACCTCGAGGTAGTTTCGGGCCGCCAGCACACGCCGCACCGCCTCGACAATTCTACTGCGGGCGATAAATCGATCGCGCACGCCCTCGCCGTGGATCAAATCGAGATACCGCATCCGCTGACGGAGTTCGGGATCGACGAGGCCGTGAAACTTATCGGGAGGCGTTTCCAGTGACTTCGTGAGAAAGTGCAGGCCCGATGCGAAGACTGTCATCTCGCCCGTCTTGGAATAGCCGAGCCGACCATCGACGCCAATCAGATCACCCAAGTCGAGGCAGTCGACAATCTTCCACAGATCGGGGCCAACCTGTTTTTTTCCAAGCATGATCTGGATGCGGCCACTGCGATCGGCCAGATCAATGAAGACGAGACTGCCGGCACTGCGCAGCAACATGATCCGACCAGCCACCCGCACGATCGGCCCAATCGGGCTCAGGGCTGGATCAGGATTCTTGTCGAGGGCATCCCCCTGCAGGCGAACCGTTGCCATGGCCGACACGCCATCCAGACGCTGACCCCAGGGATCGATGCCCAGAGTCTTGAGCCGATCGAGTTTGTCTCGGCGAGCCTGCTGGAGCGACCCGGCCGCGGACGGAACCGCACTTTTTTCAGGCGGGGCAGCGGCAGTTGAATCGGCATTAGGATTCGGAGATGGAGGCTGTGGCATGCGAAAAGGGAACCAGTAGAGGTGTGGATCGCAAGAGGACGGCATAAAAACGATAGAAAAAGAGCGCCCTACGATTGTCGTTTGTGGCCGCCATTTGGAGAAGCCCATTCAGAATGAAGCCCAGCCTTTTCAGCCGCGGAAGAATTTAGGTAGAACGCCAGCGGTGTCCGTGTACTCTTAGCCTCACGGTTTTAGTACTCGTCTAGCAGGAGTTTTGGCTTGTCTGTTCCCGTTTCCAATCGTCCCTCACTCTTTAGCATTGAGCTGCGGACCGCTCAGTGGGCAAAACTCGTGGAATGGTATCGCAGCGTGCTGGGCCTGCGGGTGCTCGTGCGAGTGGTAGACGACGGCTACGCCCTTTTTGAAGCGGGCGACACGCGACTGACGATCATCAGCCGCGAGCTACCGGGAGAGCCCAGCGTACGCTGGAGTCTCGGCTTCGAAGTCGTCAATCTCGACTTTATTCACTCTAGGCTCATCGAAGCAGGCGCGGTTTTGGTTGATCCCAAGGTGCACGTCGAGGGCTTCCGCGAATTGATTGTGGAAGATCCAGACGGCAATCGCATCCGCATCTTCTCCTGGCCCGAAGACCATGTGTGAGTCTGTGAGACTATCTGTGCGCGGACCCTATCTCTGTCGCGGCCGTGCGGGCAGAGTCTTTTGTAATTCGCGGTCGAGTTCTGCCAGACGCTTGGCCGCACTGGGCAGCACATAAGACTGACACCAATCGACATACTGCTGGGACTGCCGCGGAGATTCGCTCGATCTGTTTCGCTTTTTCAAGCAGGCCGGGCACTTCACTTCGGCATATTTTTGAAACAGCTCAAAGTCGGCTGGTGTCGATTGTGACCGGGTAGAAATCAACCCGTCCGCCTGCACACTGACAAAAGGATTGGAGCGGGAGAAAAGGTACGGAGAACCGTCTGCATTTCGACCTGGGCAATCTGGATTGTTGCATTGAAAAGCTGGCCAAGCGATTTTTCCTGCCGCTGCATCAAATACGACAAGGCTCTGGGGGTTCATTGGTCGGGTGATCCGCTGGCCATCTTCGGTCAAAAAGAGCGTGTCGACTTTCAGCCTATCCTGAAAAATCTGGTCGCTATGCCGCGGCTGCTTTTCACCACCGCAGCCCACAGCGAGCACAACACCGACCCACACAACACCGACACAAAAATTCCGTGCAAGCCTGGCAACACAGAAGCTAGCCATGACTGTCGATAGAAAAGCACGAGAGATCACAGAAGATGACACTTTCTAAGCTACAACCGGCGACGATCACGCAAGCATCGCGAGCCGCCTACGGACAGACCAAGTCTGTGAGTTCGAGTTTTTTCATATTCATACCACAATCAGACATCCACTGGATTTCCAAGTAATTGCAGCTCCAGCAATTATCATCGAAGCGAATTTCAATTGAGTGCAGGCCCTTGGTCAGGTTGAAGGGGGTGCTTGTAAAGGTGCCACAGCAGCCTCGCTGGTAGACCTGAACGCCATCAATAAAGATCCAGACATTATCATCCTGACGCACAGAAAAAGTGTAGTTGCCTGTGCCCTGGGCCAAGACGTAACCCTTCCAGCGGACCCGCAGACAACAATCAGCCAAGCCGTTTCCATTTGAGTCTGAACCGGTCCGACTGCTGACTGGAAAGGGGTATTTATTCGTCTGGTTTCCAGAAGCAGTGGGCTCTGTGATCGATGTTCCGTTGGCCGATCCGAAGGGGCCGAACATCGATTTGTCTACCCGCACCGAATCGGGCTTCCCGGGCGTCTTTTCATAGGGATTATTCCATGTGGAATCCCCCCAGTATTCGGCAAGCAGACCACCACCACCACCATCCGAGCAGTCTTGATCTATTTGGCTGGCACAGCCCAGCCTAGGCTTCCACAGACGGTCGGTAATCTCTTTACCTTTTGTCAGTGGTTTTCCTGAAACCGGATCGGTGCCGGTAATGCCCGTATCGTAGGGGTCGATCTCCTCCGGGCTCATTCTCTGCACGCTTCCGTCATGATACAAAACGTTCAGCATGCCCCCGTGCCGCGGGGCGATGGTAATCTTCCACAATTCATTGTCGGCATTGGCCCAGCGCAACTGGCCGAGAATCGCGTCTGTCAGCACAATCTTGCCAGACTCCTCTATGAATCGTTCGAGGCACTGATTGGCTCCGTACGACAGGCTCGCAGCGGCACTGACCGTGCCTGAGTAGGCCGTTGGACAATTGTAAATGGCCTGCGATCCCTCGGTGTACTGCCCTAACTCCTTCATCATTTGATCCGCGGTCGGCGACCGTGAAAATTGAGTGATGTACCTGTGAAGGCCGATGCCCAACTGTTTTTGATTGTTCATGCAGAGACCCGCACGGGCGGATTCCCGAAACATCTGCACGGCCGGTAATAGCAAACCAATCAGGATTCCGATGATGGCTATGACCACTAGCAGTTCTATCAGCGTAAAGCCGCGCCGCATCTTTGCATTTTGAGTCGATGTAATTGGCATGGTACAAATCCTCCCCTACAGATACATCCCAGTAAATTTTAGCGAAAAAAAGTCAGCCGCTCACGCTACATCTATTCTCGTCTCTCGCAAGCACCGCCCACGTCATCAGCCTAGCACCGCCGACCCCTAAAGTCTAGCACCGCTGACGCCTGCATCCATCTTGTTATGTCTCTTAATAATCAATGGTTTAGCGTTCCTAACGAGTCTGAGATGTGGGCGGGCCCGTACTCGTCGGCGGCAGTTCGGCGACGCGAGGGGTCGGTACGACCGCTTCCAATGGCTGAACCGTTAGAGGCTCGGGGAGGGCAGCAGCAAAGAGGTGGGGTCTTTTCAGGTCAACCAATGCTGAGTGGGTTTTATCGGCTGAGTTGGCATCCGAAAGAACAAGCGATCTGGATTGATTTTTGGGTGTTTTTTTCGCAATCCGCTGCTCCGAACGGCGAGTCTGCCCGGCCAGATGCGACTGTTCGACGACATCCCCTTCTTGAAATGGACCGGCCCCAAAAAGCCATTTGTCCCGCGCGTTGCTGGCGACATTTTCAAGGCCGCTTTGCCAGAACGGTCGGCCTGTGACCCGCTCATAGGCAAACACCGCCACCTTTGCCACAGCCCGCTGGTCGGTGCGTTTGGCGAGGGCTATTTCGGGCAGACTCGCTGACTTACTGCCGGCACTGATATCGGTCGCTGGAATGCCAATGATCAAGCTACTGCGATCGTTCCCAAGCGCACCGACCCGGATTTCCACAACCAGATCGGCCGCGTCTCGTTGATCCATCAGAAAACATCCCGACCCAAGCATGTGCTGCCGCAGGGAACTAACGAGATAGTCCTTGTCCTCAATATCGGTCATGTAGGCCGTATCCAGAAAGACTTTGCGGTCGCAGAGCGGGCTGATGTCCATCTTAGAAACCGCTCGTTCGATGGCATCAGACATCAGCAGTTGCTCAGTTGCCGTCCGTTTGGAATCACTCCAACGCGTTGTGCCGCAGCCCAAACAAGCCACACAGTGGATTCCAAGGATCACGAGCCTCATCCCCGCAGGCGGCCACCCGATGCCGAAAGAATTATTTGAAAACAGCATAAAAACTTCCTCTGGACGCTGTGGTCGTAGACTTTCCTCAAAATCAAAAGCGGAGTGGCTGTCGACTCACTCCGGACGGTAGCAAAAAGAATCCTCGCCCGGAATATGTCAAACCTCGCGATTAAAGCGATCCGGACGGTGGCAAAGTGGCTGCCGTAAGGGTCGGATCAGAGCCTTATCGGCAGATGCTCAAAAAGGTCTCGACGAGGGTTTAGCGGTAGAAAATGTGTTTTTCTTGGCACAATTCGCATTTGTCGCCTCACTTGTTTTGCGAGGTATGCTTGCAGCATGGGCGAAAATCAAGAATTTGTACGGGAATTTCTGGTTGAGGCGGCCGAGAATCTCGACCAGCTCGATCGGGATTTGGTAGCGCTTGAGGAAAATCCTCGTGATCCCAAACGCTTGGCCAGCATTTTTCGCACCGTCCACACTATTAAAGGTACCAGTGGCTTCTTTGGATTTTCCAAGCTGGGCGCGATCACCCATAGCGGCGAGCACCTGCTGGGGCAATTGCGTGACGGCACCATTGAGCTCAACGACCGTGTCACAGGCGCTCTGCTCACGCTCGTTGATGCGGTCCGCACAATTCTCGACGCCATTGAACAAACCGGCAGCGAGGGAGATGCCGACTTCCGCGATCTTTCCCAGACTCTTGTGCGGGTTGCCCAAGACGCCGCGGCGCATCGGCCTTTGCAGCGCAGCACCAGCGATATTGTGGTGACCCGCTTACCCCTCGCGCAGTTACCGACCGAGCCCGCCTTGAAACAAGAGCCCGAACCGGTAGCCGATTCCACCACTCCGTTCGCCACGCCGCCAACCACGTCAGAGCCGCTTCCGCCAGCCCCAGCACCCCAGCCGTCTCTCACGCCGAAACTGCCAGCCGTCCAGCCAACGATTCCCGTTTCCAAAGCCGCAGCAGAGCCTTCGATCCGAGTCGATGTGAGCCTGCTTGGATCGATTGTCGATCTGGTGGGCGAATTGGTACTGGCCCGCAATCAATTACAGGCGACGGTGGGGGCGGACACTCCTGAACTCCTCAAAGTTGTGCAACGCATCCACTCCGTCACAGGCGCTTTACAGAACGCTGCGATGAAAACCCGGATGCAGCCCATCGACCATGTGTTCAGTAAATTTCCGCGGATCGTCCGCAATCTGGCCGTGACCTGCGGCAAGGAAGTCCATCTGCAGATCGACGGAGCCGATACAGAGCTCGACCGCTCGCTGATCGAAACAATTCGTGATCCATTAGCGCACCTGCTCCGCAATGCTGTCGATCACGGCATCGAAACGCCGGCGGCCCGACTGGCGAAAGGGAAACCGGCGGCCGGCCGCCTCTCGCTCCGCGCGTTTCACGAAAGCGGTCAGGTGACTGTTGAGATCAAAGATGACGGCGGCGGGATACCCGTCGAGGCGGTGCGCAAAAAGGCCGTAGCCCGTGGTCTGGTAACGGCAGAAGAGGCACTCGCCCTGCCCGACGATCGCGTGCTGCAATTTATCTTTGAGCCGGGATTCTCCACCGCCGCTCAAGTGACGGATGTCTCGGGCCGAGGCGTCGGCATGGATGTTGTTAAAACCAATATCGAATCGATTGGCGGCACCGTTGACCTCGCCAGCCAAGCCGATGTTGGCACAACGGTGCGAGTCCGTATTCCGCTCACGCTGGCTATTATTCCAGCCTTGATTGTCAGTTCGCAGCAGCAGCGATTTGCCATTCCACAGGCCTATGTTCGCGAGTTAATCGCCCTCCGCAGCGATCGCCTGCAGCTGGCCCATTCCCAGCCAGAAGCAGCGGCCGCGCAATTGAATCATGTTGAAGGGCTGGAAGGAGCTCCGATGCTGCGCGTGCGGGGGCGGCTTTTGCCTCTGGTGTTTCTCGACACAACGCTGGATCCGACTTTTCAACGAGCAACTTTGAGTAGCGGCACCGTCATCATTCTACGGATCGACGACTACGAATTCGGGCTAGTTGTTGACACCGTGGGTTTCAATGCCGACATCGTCGTGAAGCCGATCGCGGCTGTGCTTGTCTCGCTGGGGCTCTACGCTGGCGCTACCGTCATGGGCGACGGAGCCGTTGTGCTGATCCTCGATCCTCGCGGTATTGCACAGATGGCCAAGATCCCGCTACGACCGCACGACTCGCAAAGTGACCGAGGCCTTGTGCCCGTGGTCAGCCAACCGCGATACCTTCTCTGCGAAACAATCTCGGGCCGACGGGTGGCTGTGCCGCTGGAAGAAGTCGCTCGACTGGAAACATTTCCGCGTGCCGATTTGGAACAAGCCGCTGGCCGCACCGTCATTCACCGTGCCGGCCGTCTGATGGCTCTGGCCGACGCCGACGATCTGCTCGGAACGCACCACGCCCAGCAGCAAATCACAAACGATTCCCTCATGCCAATGAGCGGCGTTGAGCGTAGCGATCGCCAAGCTCGAGCTTCAACAGAGCCCCACGGCGTGACGGCTGTGATTCTTTCCACCGCAAGCGGTGAATCTGATATTGGCCTGCAAGTCCAACGCATTTTGGAAGTGGTCGAGCCTCAGACGCCGCTCAACTGCTCGCTCCGGGCAGTTGGTGTGCTGGGCACGATTGCAATTGCTGGTCGTGCCACCGAGGTGCTCGACGTGCGCACGGCCCTCGTTTCAAGGGCTCCTGATCACACGCCGCAGGTTTCACTATGAGCGTTTCGCACAGCCCGCCGCCGGCCGATTGGGCCGCGAGTGCCCCCCGGCGATCCTGCACATTTTTAGTGGCTGGCCGCTGCTTTGCCGTCGATGCGGCCAGCGTCATTGAAGTGCTCCGCAGTCAAGCGATGACGCCTGTGCCGCGAGCCCATCGGGCGATCCGCGGACTACTCAATCTGCGGGGCCGCATCGTACCGGCCATCGATATGCGCTATCGCCTCGGGCTCACCGACATGCCAGCCGTCAAAAGCCCCACCAACATCGTGCTCGTCAGTGGCGGTGAGCTTTTTAGCCTGCTCGTCGATGAGCTGATTGATGTGACTGACATTCCCGCAATCGCCATCGAGCAGCCCACCGCAGTGTCCGAACACTTTTCGAGGGATGCCATTGAGGGAGTTTTTGCCGGTCCAAACGGCCTCGTGCATCTGTTGAATATTGAGGCCATAGTGTCTGGGGTGATGGTGTCTACAGCCAATGATTCGGACCGATTGGAAACACACATGGAGAAGATCCTGCGATGACAAGCGAGACGAGCGGTGCAATGACCCTAGCCCCCAGAATGTCTGACAATTTTCACCGCGATATCGGGCCGTCGTGGTTAACGAGACTAAAGCGATTTATTACCAATCCGCTTTTGCTGTCACTGCTGCTTGTGTCGCTTGTGCCACTGGGCCTGATGGGCTACACGACCTACCGCACCGCCTCTCAAGCACTCAACAAGCAGGCCCAGTCGCAGTTAGAGGTTGTTCGGGCGATCACCAGCAAACAGGTCGAACGCTATTTTTCCACCACCGAAGATCAACTGCGGGCGTTGTCCGAAGACCGCATGGTGGCTGACGCCCTCGCTGCGTTTCGCGACGGATTTCAAACCATTCTCAAAGAAGATGCGATCGGGGAGGCCGAGCAAGCCAAGGCCCGCGAGGAATTACAGTCGTATTACACAGGCGACTTTGCCGGGGAGTTTCGCCGCCGCAACGACAAAGAGATTGCCGCTGCGTCGCTTGGCGAAACTCTGGGAGATGAGGCTGCTTTTTTGCAGTACCTCTACATTCGCCAGAATGAAAATCCACTCGGCTCCAAAGATAAACTCGACACTGCCGGGGACAAGTCGAGCTATTCCAAAACCCACAGCACCTACCATCCGATCCTGCGAAGTTTTCTCAAAAAGTTTGGCCTCTACGACCTCTTTTTAGTCGATGCCCAAACCGGTGACGTGGTCTACTCCGTCTTTAAAGAGATCGACTTTGCCTCTTCGCTCAAGAGCGGGTCATTTTCCGACACCTCCATTGGGCGTGTTTTTCGCGAGGCCGTCTCGTCGGGCCGACGGGATTCGGTCTCCTTCGGCAACTTTGGCCCCTACCTTCCCTCCTTTGCGGCACCAGCGGGTTTTATAGCCGCTCCGATTTTGGACGGCCGCAAGGTGGCAGGCGTGATCATCTTCCAATTGCCGCTAGACCGCATCAACGCAGTTGTTGGAGAGACTATTGGCATGGGTGAAACCGGTGAGACCTATGCCATTGGCCCAGATCGACTGTTTCGCAGCGACTCGCGTTTTCTCAAAGAACTGGGCGTACAAACAACCATCTGCAATCCAAAGTTTAAGGTTGATACCGCTGCGGTGCGTCACGTGCTTGAAAACGGAACCTCGGGAACCGGCCCAACGCTTGACTACCGTGGCAAACAGGTGCTCTCGTCGTGGGGCCCAGTTACGATTCATCGAGGCGACGGCGTCGGCAATCAGGATGTGACATGGGCAATTATTTCAGAGATCGATCTGGCGGAAGTCTCCCAGCCGGTGAAGGCTCTGAAAAACCTTGCAAGCCTGATTTTTGGCGTCAACGCACTGAGCGTTTTGCTACTTTCAATAAAAATTGCCCAGCGTTTTAATCTTGCTGCACAACGGCAGTCGGTGCTTGTCGAGGGAATTAAGGACAACACCCAGACACTCGCCGGAGCCTCAGAAGAGTTGACGAGCGTCAGCCAGCAGATGAGTGCGGCTGCTGAAGAGACGACAGCCCAAGCCAATCTTGTTTCTGCGGCCGCCGAACAGGTCAGTGGCAACACTAAAACAGTCTCCTCGTCAGTGGAAAATCTAGTGTCCAGCATCTACGAAATTGCCCGTAGCGCTCAAGATGCTGCCAGTATTTCCAGACAGTCTGTCGAGATGGCCCGGGCCACTTCGCGAACGATGGACGCGCTTGGATTGAGCAGCGGACAAATCGGGCAGGTTGTTAAAGTGATCACCACGATTGCAGAGCAGACGAACCTGCTGGCACTCAACGCCACGATCGAAGCAGCGCGGGCTGGCGAGGCCGGCAAGGGCTTTGCTGTGGTGGCCAACGAGGTCAAGGAATTGGCTCGGGAAACGGCAAAGGCCACTGAAGACATCAGTGCGAAGATTGAAACAATGCAGTCCGACACGCTACGGGCCGTCACAGCGATTGGCGAAATCGTAGTGGTGATTGAAAAGATTGATATGCTGCAGACAAAAATTGCCACGGCCGTTGAAGAGCAGTCGATGACCACCAGTGAAATCAGCCGTAACATAGCCGAGGCAACTGCTGGTTCCACTGAAATCGCCGAGAATATCGGGCAAGTTGCTCAGGCAGCCCAAAGTACGGCCGAGGGTGCTTCTAACGCGCAGTTGTCTTCTCAGGAACTAGCGCGCATGGCGCAGAATCTTCAGCGGCTGGTCGAAGAGTATCGAGCCTGATCGGGGATCGACACGCGTGAACGCACTGATCGTTGACGATTCGAAACCGGTACGAAGCATCCTCGCGCGGATGCTCAAGGCACTCCGCTTTGACTGCCACGAGGCAGCCAATGGAGAGGAGGCACTGGCCCTGCTCACGCAGATCAGTCGGCCCGATATCGTCACAGTCAACTGGCACATGCCGGTGATGGACGGCATTGAGTTGATCAAACGCCTGCGCGCCGATCCGTCCTCTCAAGGTCTGCGGCTATTGATGGTTTCAACCGAGCAGGATCAAGACCGCATCGCCATGGCCCTGGATGCTGGAGCCGATGACTTTGTAGTCAAGCCCTTTACAGAAGCAGCCATCGGTCAAAAGTTGATTGATCTGGGGATCTGCTCTGTGTCGCACGTGGCAACGAGCGTTGTCGCATCAAGAACACCCATCCGCGTGCTGATCGTCGATGACTCACTGACGATTCGCAGCGTGCTAGCGACGACGCTGGCCGACGATCCTGAGCTTCAAGTGGTGGGAACCGCCGCTGATGGGCAGCTTGGACTTGTGCGAATACGCGAGTCGATTCCCGACATCGTGCTGTTGGATGTGGAGATGCCTGTGATGGATGGGATCACGATGCTGCGCGAGCTGCGACGCATTCAGCCCCGACTGCCGGTGTTGATGTTTTCGAGTCTGACCGAACGTGGGGCAAAGGCGGCAATCGAAGCGCTCGTGGCCGGAGCCGACGATTATGTAGCCAAGCCTCAGGGCTCGAACCTTGCCGATGTAGCCACTCGGATTCGCGCAGAGATTATTCCCCGGATCAAGCAACTTGTGCCCCGCCGTCAGGAGGCAGTGGATGTTTCGGGCGGACGTGTAGCGACTGTTCAAGCCCCTGCCCACTCCCCGCGTGTACCGCGGCGGGTACGAAGCGAAAAGATCGCTGCTGTTGTCGTGGCAGTATCGACCGGAGGCCCGAGCGCCTTGGCCGATTTTTTACCAGCGTTTGTCAGTCGTTCTAGCGTGCCTGTCTTGATTGTGCAGCACATGCCGCCGGTGTTTACAAGCCATCTAGCTCAGCGGCTCACGCATATCTGCAACCTGCCTGTCCGCGAGGCCCAAAGCGGCCACGTGCTCGCGGCCGGCGACATTCTTTTGGCACCAGGGGGCCTGCACATGGAGGTCGTCAAAACGGGATCGGCTGTGAGCGTTGGCCTGACAACTGCAGCCCCTGAAAACTCCTGCCGCCCTTCGGCCGATGTGCTTTTTCGAAGTGCCGCCAAGATATGGGGAGCAGGCACGCTAGCGGTCGTGCTGACGGGCATGGGTCGTGATGGCTTTCAGGGCTGCGAGGCGATCGTGGCGGCAGGAGGGGATGTGCTTGCCCAGGATGAATCGACAAGCGTTGTCTGGGGCATGCCTGGCCATGTGGCCCGCGCTGGATTGGCCGATGCTATTTTACCGCTCTCACAGCTTGGCGTTGAAGTCTCGCTACGGCTCAAGCGGCGGATGCTGTGAGTCTGAAATGAAAACAACTCCTGTGACGGTGAGCACGCCACAATTTGCATTCCTACGAGAGTTTCTCAAACGGCGCAGTGGAGTTGTCCTCGACGAAAACAAGCTCTATCTCGTGGTGGCCCGTCTTTTGCCAGTGATGCGGCAACGCGGCATTGCTAGCCTCGATGCCCTCTTAGATCGCATCCGTACAGCCAGCGACCCAGCCATCGAGCGCGATATTCTCAATGCGATGATGACGCATGAAACCTCATTTTTCCGCGATAAAGCTCCGTTTGAAACGCTCAAGCAGTTGATTCCCACGCTGGTGCAAAGCCGGGGGCCGATGCGGCAGTTGGTGTTGTGGTCGGCGGCGAGTTCTACCGGGCAAGAGGCCTACAGCATGGCGATTCTTTTCAACGAACACTTTCGCGATCTGCTGGCCACTTGGAAGATTCGGATCATCGCCACTGACATTTCCGACGTTGTGCTGACGCGGGCCCGCGAAGGAGTTTACAGTGAACTAGAAATCGTTCGCGGCCTCTCGCCGCTGTTATTAAAAAAATACTTTACTCCTTTTCAGGGTAAGTGGCGTATCTCGCAAGACTGCCGCCGGCTGGTTGAATTTAGGCAGCTGAATCTCAACGATTTCTGGCCGACGATCCCTCCTTGTGACATTATTTTTCTCCGCAATGTGCTGCTCTATTTCTCGGTAACAACAAGGAAGGCAATCCTCGATGCGATGCGAAAAAAAGTCCGCCCCGATGGAGCCCTCTTTTTGGGCAGCGCTGAAACCATGCTGGGCGTCAACGATGGCTATGAGCGACTGAGTGGCACGCACTGCAGTTGCTACCGCGTTAAACGCTAAAACGTGCGTTTTATCGCTCAGCCAGTCCACTCAATACCTAAAATAGAAACATCGTCTAGGGGTCCTTTGGGCTGACACCACGCCTGCACCGCATCGAGCAGTGCCACAACGCCCGTTTCCAGAGACTGTGATCGGGCCGCTTCGATCGTGGCTGTCATCCGCTCATTCCCCATTTGATCAAGTGCCTCATTCATCGCTTCAGGCACACCATCGGAATAGAGATAGATCCGGTCGCCAGGCTTTAACTCAAGTAAATGTTCTTCGTACTCGATGTCGGGCACATAACCGATCGGAAAACTCTCGCATTCAATCAGTTGAATCCTGCCCTCCCGAGACATGTGAGCCAGCGGTGGATGGCCTCCCGAGACAAAACGCAAATGCCCCGTGGGCGTGTGCAAAACGCCATAAATGAATGTGAAGTAGAGGCCCGCCTGTTCGTCGGCTTGGAACAACCGGTTCAACTGCGTGGCCACTTCGGCAGGTCCAACGACAACCGGTGGACCGCCCTCTTTTCCGGGACGTACGAGCAGTGACGAGTCGGAAACTTTTGATGAGAGAAAAGCGCCGATCGTAACAGCCAACAGCGACGAGGGCACGCCGTGGCCGCTGACATCGACGACAAACAGTCCGACATGTTCACTGTCGAGCGAGAAAACATTGAGGAAGTCTCCGGCCAACTCTTGGCAGGGCACATACCTCCAAGCAACTGTGGCCGACGGTATCGTGATGGCTAAAGCGGGCAAGAGTGACTGCTGAACCTTGGCGGCCGCCTTCAAATCCCGCACCATTCGCTTGTTGCTGTGCTCGATCTTCTCATTGAGTTGGGTGAGCTCGGTATTGGTGTGCTGGAGTTGATCCTTGGCCACCGATAAAGCCTGATTGGTAACGATCAATTCTTTATTTTTAGTGACAGCATTTTCAAATGTCGACACCAGAAGATTGAGCACCTGCTGTCGGCCCGCCTTCACGCGAAACTTCTGCCCTGCCAGGCCCACTTCTAGCACCACACCCCCGGCATCGTCGCTGGCATCCAGTGGAGTATCTAAAAGTGCGTCCATGCGAGCCAGCAGGTAGGTGGCTTCGTAGGGCTTGGTGACATAATTATCGGCGCCCGCATCAAGGCCTCGAATAATGTCGAGGGGATCGGCCAGAGTGGAGAGCAAAATCAGCGGGATCGTTCTGAGAGCCGGGTCTTTTTTGATCGCCGAACACAGCTCATAGCCAGTCATTTCTGGCATTTCAATATCGGAGACGATGATCGCCGGCCGCCGCTCGCGAACCATACTCAGAGCCTCAGCGCCGTTGATCGCCCAGCGCACTGTGTGACCTGCAGTCAGCAAAGATCTCTCGAGCATCTTGGCCTGAATGCGGCTGTCTTCGGCAATCAGCACATCCACGCTGCGTCGCGACTGAGCGGTTGATTCGTCCGGCGATGCTCCGGCAGAAGAAGTGGCAGCAGGAGCATTCATGGCAGTCATCCGAGTCGGGCGTTTATTTTGCGAAGGCTGCCAAGGCTTCCGCTTCATCTTTGTGAATCGAGAACAGCTTGTTGAGGTTTGTCAGTTTGAAGACCTCATAAATCTGTGGCCGTATGCTGCACATTTTTAACTTCCCCTTGAGTCCTCCCACCTTACGGTGAATTTTGCCGAGCAGGCCCAGCATAGCACTCGACATGAATTCCACATTGTGGAAATCTAGGAGCAACTCAATTCCCGCGCGGTCGTTGATCAGGCGTACCAATTCGACATTGAGTTCGTCGAGGGCTCCCTCGTCAAGAATTTTGCTGTCTTTAAATGTGGCAATATTCACGACGTCATTTTTTGAGACTTCAATTTTGCGGTAGAGATCGGCAGTCATAACGGATTCCTCATTAAAAACTGAGCACAGAGGCTTTGGCGACCTCTAACGAGGCCAGTATAATCTGTCGGAGCGGGCATGCTACTCGAGGGTCCTCGCTGCGGCCGGTAGCAGCCATTCTCGGCAAAATAAGTGCTCCCCAACGCATCCGGCTGCCATTTCAAAAAATTGCTGCTGCGTCTGGCGATTGACCAGTTCGATGCGACTCCCGAGTGCGCCGACCGGGGGCGGATCATTGAGACTCAGCCTCACAATGGCGAGATCGTCTTTTCCAGCTCCTCCCAAGGCCGTCTGGGATTGCCCCACCGGCAAGCCTCGAATCGTTGCGCCGGGCAAGAGCATGTGGTGCAACTCGGCGGAAGCGCGAAAGTTTTGCGGCACCCAGACAACGCGGTTGACCGCAGCGGCAATCGTATCTGGAGGAAACGTGCCCAGCGGTGCATCGAAGGCCGTCAGAAAGCTGGCGATCGAAAGCATCGCGGCCAGCGATGCCGGCACCGCCGCTGCCCAGACGTGGCGGCGGTCGATCAAGGCCACGACCGGCAGCGTGATCGTTCCTAACACAAAGATCCAGTGCCACCAGGGAAAGATGCTGCCGCTCGATTGTTGACAAAGGAGTATCGAGAGCCACGCCACTCCGATTCCAATCATTCCTGATCCAAAAAGCGTCGTCATCAGGGCCTGCGGCAAGAGCCTGTGCCAGTGCAATGCCATCAGCACAGCGATTGCAGGCATCGCGATAATCAGATACCGGCCAGACCGCTGCGTGGGCAGGCAAAAGACGAGA
>QWQJ01000084.1 GCA_003670865.1 Planctomycetota bacterium
CGGTAGTCACAGGTGAGCGGGAAAAAATCGATTCCCATTCGTGGGGCGCCGGTCGCAGCCGCCACGATCACGCTGGTTTCGGCATATTGCACGAGCACACTGCCCGCTGCCTGCTTGGCCAAAAAGCCAGTTTCAATGCTGAGGACATGTTCGCCAATTTTTCTTTCAACACGTATTTTCATATTTTCTTCCCTTGCTTCACTTCTTGTTCAGACAATTATTTGATGCGAATCAAACGCGTCTGCGTCCTTTTATTCTAGCCTCAAGACACAATGTCCAAAGGCATCACAACCGGGAGCCAAATCTCTCATGCAGTCGAACTGCCGATGCCGAAAACGTTCCGACCTTCAAGACGGCCCTAACAATCAACACAGTATCTCAAAAAATCAATTCGACATGCCGACCTGCTAAAACCCGCCGGGAATCAGCAGCGGAAAACCAGCGGCAGAAATCCTACTTACGAATTTCCAATCGCTTGATGATGTCGAGATACCGCTGCGGCGTTACACGCTTGAGGTAATCAAGAAGCCGACGGCGACGGCTCACCATCATGAGCAAACCCCGCCTACTGGCGAAGTCTTTGCTGTGTTTTTTGAAGTGGCCCGTCAGTTCCGAAATTCGACCCGACAGCAGGGCGATTTGAATCTCTGCTGAACCCGTGTCGGTTTTTCCTCGCTGGTAGGAACCAATTAATTCTGTTTTGCGATCTTTCGTGAGCGACATCAGCCGAATAACACCCTCAGAGGGGCGACCTCGTATCCTAAGGACTTGAACCGTCGGGAGCGCCCCGACATGTGAACCAAAATCTTATCGGGAAAGGCACGAATTGCAACTGCCGCCGACAAACAAGCAGTAGCAGGCGTAACTGATTGCCACAAAATGGCAGACCGAGTTGCTCCGTCTGCGAGCCGCAGCCAAACCGTCAGTCCGACTGCTGCATGTGGCCGGCCAGGCTCGCCGAACGAACCTCACTACGAACGTGGGGAGTATGGACAACATTCCATGCCAGCCCCATTTTTTCCATGGCCACAATTGCCCAATACGTAACGTCGACTTCCCACCATCGGTGGCCGTGCTTGGCCATTCGCTGGTAGGCGTGGTGGTTGTTGTGCCAACCCTCTCCGAACGCCAGCAATCCCACCCACCAGAGATTCCGGGAGTTGTCGGATGTTTCGTAATTCCGATAACCCCAGATATGTGTGGCTGAATTGACAAACCATGTGACATGGAAAACATAGAGCATTCGCACAGCCAGCCCCCACACCAGCCACGATATCCCGACATCGCGGCCGTACAGCGACCAGCCACTCGCGAGCAGGGCTCCACCAATGACAAAGTGCCAGAGCAGGAATGTCTGGTGCAGAAAACGAATCCCTCGGTCTGAACCTAATTCCGGCGACCATCGCTTCACTCGGGCTTCGACCTCCGCATTTGAGTGGGCAGGAAAAAGCCAGAGCAGGTGGCTCCACAATCCGCCATCGCGAGGCGAGTGCGGATCGCCATCTTGATCACTAAAAGCGTGGTGTTTTCGATGGTTCGCTACCCATACCATGGCGGAACCCTCGCCGGAGATTCCGCCAAGAAATGCGTAGAAAAATCTTACGGCTGGCCAGGTTGTAAAGCTGGCGTGCGTCAGCAGTCGGTGGTAGCCCAAACAAACCCCGAGCCCACCAGTGATCCAGCACAGCACCGCACAGATCGCCAAACCTGACCACGTAAAATAAAACGGAGCTGCCAAAGCAGCCAGATGCATGCCACCAATCCAGATCACGCTTGGCCAATCTAAATTCAACCAGCTTGCTGCGACAGCAGTCTCAGCAGATTTTCGCTGGGCATCGGCTTCCGAAGAACGAGTACGAACATCTTCTCGTTCAATCCGCCCACTCTGTTGAGAAGAAGCCCGCTGCTTGGGTGTTAAAACTTGCGGTGTCATGAAGTCTTTCCTACGGAGTTTGAGCCAAGGGATAACCGCGGCTACAGTACTGTGACTCGTTTGAGTTTTCTTGCCAGCCTGAGGAGGTCTGTTTTCAGTCGAATCATTGTCAAAAACAGGTCAAAATCGTGAGGCTGGAACGGGTAAAACTGAGATCAACCACGCGCTCATGTCAGTGGCCGGCACTGTCACCGTGCCCGGTGCAGAAAAAATCCAAGCCACTTTTTCAGTAGAAATCGTTCGGGAGGGTTCGTCGAGAAGCGAAAGCCCATGAGATCTCAGCAGCGAGCCACTGCGATCTGGACGTGCCCGAAGCTCAAAACCATGGGGGTCGATTCTCACACAACAGGCCATGCTGTCGAAGTCACGCATCGCCTGCTGCGAAAGAGAGCGGTAACCCGTTCCGCCCCGACAGCCCAGCGTAACAACACACGCATCTAACAGACTCATGCTCATCTGTCCCGATCCAACCACGCACTCCAACTGGCATTCTTGTAACCGACTGCCTTCCCACGTGAGGCGAGGAATGGTCAGGCTCGCTTGACCGGTGACGCGGTGCGGTAAGAAAAGAGTGGTGGCGGCCAGATCAATCCGCTGGACTTCTCCGCTTGCATAGCCGTGCCACGTGCCGTCTGTAAGGACTGCATTGATGCTGCCTCGCACCTCTGCGTGTGGTCCCAGTGAAGCCACATGATTCCCAAGCGATGGCCCCATCAAGGCGGTCAGAATGGGTAACGGCAACGGCTCTTGAATCGCTCCGCTGATCTCCAGCCGCTCCGATCCCGAATCTTCTTTTGGCTCCGCCCGGCTGCCGATAGCTGGCTCCTGAAGAACACATTTTTCACTCAATCCATTTTGCCTGCCGGAGAAGTTCTGGAAAGCTTTAGGAGGGAGCGTGGAAATCACACGCACTTCATCGGGTGAGTCCTGATCGCGTCGCAAGCGTACAGCCCGCGTTTCACCTGCGGCGACACATTCAATGTGCAGACCCGAACGCTTTGATTCTGCCAGCGATTCGGCACTCGGCAAACGCACCTGTGGGGCCTTGGCTAAAGCACTGCCTGCATGAAAAATAAACTCGTCGACATCGACAACCCAGGCCCGCGAAAAACGTACTGGTTCTCGGAGCCAAGCCCGGGCGATTGCCGCTAACGTGCGGGCCTCTTGCGGAGTGCACTCAAATCGCGGCAAACGCAAACGCACCTCAGTGGGAGTTAATTCGACATCCACGACGGGGATCGCCACGAGTGTCTCTCCTTGAGGGGACCGCAGGCAACACGACCGCAGCCGAATCGCTCCAGGGGTCAAATGTTCAACGCTGCCAATCTCGAGTGGCAACCCAAGCACCTGCTCTCCCTCTCGTCGCAGGAGCTGAAGGTGCCAGTCGGATTGGCGTAGCACCGCCCAGGCCACCAGAGCGGCACAAGGGAGCAGGCCAGCCAGCACAAAGAGCGTCCGTGCGAGACGAACTCGACTAGCAGACTGTTCGATGAACATCCTTGTTCCTCCGACGCCCTAACGACTTCGCGCTAAGTCGTGATAGAGCTGCCATCGCGATCGCATTTCTTCAATGCTGTCGCCACCAAATTTATCGATCAGGGCTTGAGCCACCTCAAATGCCACCACATGCTCCACAATCACACTAGCCGCACTCACAGCGCAGACATCGCTGCGTTCGTAGGCGGCCTCTTCCCGTTGTTTCGTTGTGAGATTGACCGATTCCAGCGGCTTGCGAAGCGTGCTGATCGGCTTCATGGCGGCCTTTATGACCAGCGGCTGACCGTTGGTCATGCCCGCTTCAAGTCCCCCAGCATTATTGGTTGGTCGGGTAAATCCGAGTTGCGTCCCACCACGCTGAGCAGGATCGTAGTGAATGGCATCGTGCACTTCGGAACCGCGGCGGCGGGCCGCCTCAAATCCCATGCCGATCTCCACCCCCTTGATCGCCTGCACGGCCATGACGGCCTGCGCGAGTCGGCCGTCGAGCTTGCGATCCCACTGTGCATGCGTTCCCAAACCGATCGGCAGGCCATCCACCCGCACCTCAACAATGCCGCCGAGCGTGTCGCCCTCTTTGCCCACGCGATCAATGAGTTCTGTCACCAGAGAATCTTTCTCGGGGTCGAGCGAATAGACGCTGCTGGAGTCACGAATTGCCCGCAGTTCCTCTAGAGTGCCATCGCGGGCGCCTAGCGTTAAGCCGCCTAGTTCAGTCACCCAGCCGGCAACCTCAATGCCAAAAACGGAGAGCAATTGTCGGGCTAAGGCGCCGGCTGCAACGCGGGCAGCGGTTTCGCGGGCGCTGGCTCGCTCCAGCACGGCTCTCACGCCACCGAGATGCTTGATCGCTCCGGGCAAGTCGGCATGGCCTGGCCGGGGTCGATCGACCTCCTCCAATCGCTCCAGCTTGGCATCTAGATTGATGACCTGTAAGGCCAGTGGGCTCCCGAGCGTGACGCCGTGCCAAAGCCCTGAAAGAAATGTGACGGAGTCCGTTTCGATCCTCTGCCGACCACCGCGGCCGTAGCCACCTTGGCGACGCATAAGTTCGTGATCGATCTTACCCGCGTCAACCTTCAGGCCGGCAGGGAAGCCGTCGACCAGAGCAACGAGCGCGGGGCCGTGTGATTCTCCGGCAGTCCAGTAACGCAGCATGGATATGTGTTGGCAGGTGAGGAGCGAGCGGGTGTGAACAGAGACCCTCTATACTAGGAAACCGAGAGTCTAGTGACGAAAAGCCGCCAACCCTAGTCCAGTAAACCACGGCACAAATAAGCCAAAAAGCTCATTCGTTGGCTTCTCTCCCGGTGAGTAGTCGCTGGGCTTCGAGATATTTTTCTCGCGTGCCGACCACCACGCTGTCGGGGAGCGCTGGGGGCGGACTGTTTTTATCCCAGCCACTCTGCTCGAGCCAGTCGCGGACAAATTGTTTGTCGAACGAATCGGGTACGCGGCCCGGAGCCACCCTGCCAACTGGCCAGAAACGAGAACTGTCGGGAGTCAACACTTCATCAATCAGGAGCAATTGACCGTCTGCCGCACGGCCCCATTCAAACTTCGTGTCAGCCACGATGATGCCATGCGAAGACGCATAGTCACTCCCTCGCCGAAAGACTTCTAGGCTTCGCTGTCGCAGCGATTCGGCCACTTCACTGCCAATCTGATCAGCCATCAATTCAAATGACACATTCTCGTCGTGACCGGCCTGCGCCTTGCTTGCTGGCGTAAAAATTGGCTCCGGCAAACGCGATCCCGCTGCCAAACCAGCAGGCAAATTGAGACCGCAGACCGTACCGCTCTGCTGGTATTCCTGCAGGCCCGACCCGGCCAACCAGCCCCGCACAACACACTCAAAAGGAATCACTTCCGTCCGACGCACAAGCATCGTGCGACCGCAGAGCATTTCCCGCTCAAATGCTGATAAGGGCTTGCCGCCACTCACCAAAGCGACGGCCTCGGCAATCGCATCGATGTCGGTTGTAATCAAATGATGAGCGATGGGAGTGGGGCTGGCCGCCAACCATTCAAACCAAAATGATGAAATCGCGGTGAGCACCTTGCCCTTGCCTGGGATCGGTGTGGGCAGCACCCAGTCAAATGCACTGATTCGATCGGTGCTAACAATTAACAATATGTCTTTGAGCCTGTAAC
The DNA here is from genome assembly GCA_003670865.1 of Planctomycetota bacterium. Taxonomy (GTDB): domain Bacteria; phylum Planctomycetota; class Planctomycetia; order Pirellulales; family UBA1268; genus BAIKAL-G1-2R. The sequence goes on from QWQJ01000084.1 coordinate 5,585, forward strand.
AGTCACGAACCTTGCCCCGAAACAGTGTGCCGATGCCAAGATTGGTTTCGTTAACCACGCTAGCAGGGCTGTCCGAAAACTCTCTCGCAGGGCGATGGCTGGGTTTGTGTGCGTTCATTCTTGCTGTTTTACGGCAATTTTCCCACGCGTCTAGCCACTGGTCGCCGATTGCCATTCTCAGCATGCGGGCTAAGATCGATTCTATGAGAACGCCTTGCCGCTACACCTATGACGTGATTGTGATCGGCGGCGGCCATGCCGGGGTCGAGGCAGCGTGCAGTGCGGCGCGGCTAGGAGCGAAAACCGCACTGCTGACGGCCAACTGCGACACGGTGGGCCAGATGAGTTGTAACCCTGCGATTGGCGGCGTGGGCAAGGCACAGCTTGTGCGGGAAGTCGATGCCTTAGGCGGAGTGATGGCCCGCGCGATTGATGCCACAGGCATTCAGTTCCGAGTGCTCAACCGCTCGAAGGGGCCAGCCATGCACGGTCCCCGCGCTCAGGCCGACAAGCGGCTCTATCAAATGGAGGTCAAGCGGATCGTTGAAGAGACTGCCAACATCGATCTGCGGCAGGAAACGGTGGAGGACTTACTGGTCGAACCGCTCCAAGGCGACGGTCTTGCTCGACCGGTTGGACGAATCTGTGGCGTTCGCGTCCGCGGCCCTGCGGAATACCATGCCCGATCTGTTGTCCTCACCACCGGCACATTCTTGCAAGCCATCATGCACACCGGTGAGGCGCAAACGGCCGGCGGCAGAGCAGGGGAGGGAACAACCTCGGGCGTCAGTCGTGCGCTCCAACTGCTTGGCTTTCGGATCGAGCGATTCAAGACCGGCACTCCCTGCCGGCTCTCGGCCAGAAGCATCGACTTTTCCCAGCTTGAGATGCAGGCTGGCGACAGCGAGCCTCAGCCGTTTTCATTTCTGACTCCATCCATCACACAGTCGCAAGTGGCCTGCTGGATCACTCGAACAACACCGGAAATTCATTCCTTGATTCGTGCCAATCTCCACCGTGCGCCGATGTACACAGGCCAGATTGAATCACGTGGACCACGCTACTGCCCAAGCATTGAAGACAAGGTCGTGAGGTTTGCCGATCGTGACAGCCACCAACTCTTCCTCGAGCCGGAGGGGCGACAGACGCAGGAAATCTATGTCAACGGCATCTCGACAAGCCTGCCGCGCGATGTCCAAGATCAGATGATCCGGCTTGTGCCTGGTTTGCAACGGGCTCAGATCATGCGTTATGGATACGCTGTTGAATACGACTACTGCCCCCCCGACCAACTTACGCCCACACTTGAAAGCAAGCGTGTGTGCGGGCTGTTCTTCGCCGGTCAAATCAACGGCACAACTGGCTACGAAGAGGCGGCAGCGCAAGGGCTTGTCGCCGGCGTGAACGCAGTAATTGCACAAACCGATAAAGAACCCCTTGTGCTCCAGCGGGAGGAATCGTACATCGGGGTGCTGATCGACGACCTTGTCACTCGCGGTGTCGACGAGCCTTATCGGATGTTCACCAGCCGTGCCGAACACAGACTGGCCCTTCGGCACGACAACGCCGACCGACGATTGAC